>CALDZQ010000278.1 GCA_937944035.1 uncultured Neomegalonema sp.
GGTCAGCATCGGCCTGTCTTGCCTGTCCCCGGCCCTGAGAACGCCCGATGCGCTGATGCAGGCGGCGGATGAGGCGCTGTACCGCTCGAAGCGGGAAGGCCGCAACCGCGTGACCCTCGCGCCGATTCCGAGTGCGGCGTAGAGCGGGCGGCGTTTTCGTTGGGATTTATTGTTTCGGGTCAGTGCTTGTGTTATTCTGACTGCCCGCAAAACAATGAGTGAAGACAGTATCGTCATGGTGTCGGTTGCCGCAAAAGTCCTTTCGACTGTAAACGCGCCGTATGGCGCGGGGCTTTCTGCCGCTGAACTCGCGGGTAAGATAACCAATCCCCCCAGTGCCGAAGCTTTTGACCCCTGCGCTTTCGCATTCTTCTCTGAAGTCAGCCCCGGCTTGCAGAGCGCATTTATTCGTGAAATGGGTGTGGAGCTTGCGCAGGTGGTACGTGTCGCGCAAAAATTCTCTGAAGCGGCGGGATACCCGCTTCCCTTGAACGCATCGGCCCCATGAATACGCCTCATCCCAGCCGTTGGGGTGATTTGTTCGATCAGGCGGTCAGTATTATAGACCAAGCGAATTCATCTTCGCCGATTGTCGGGCATTGGAGTTTTGGCGGCGGGACGGCGTTAATGCTTCAAATCAATCATCGTGACAGTCATGATGTGGATATTTTTATCAATGACCCTCAAATCCTGCCTTTTCTGAACCCTGAAACACAAGATTATAAGCTTGATATTGAGCCGGACGGTTATGAAACCGATGGCGCGGGCATGTTAAAAATCACGTTTGACGGGGTTGGTGAAGTTGATTTCATTTGCGCGGGGAATTTGACGGAAAATGCGTATAAAAAAACGTGTGTTCGCGAGCGTAATGTTAATCTGGAAACACCTGCGGAGATCATCGCCAAGAAGATATATTATCGTGGCTCGATGATTCAGCCTCGTGATATTTTCGATATTGCCAGCGTGGTATCACATCATGGCGATGATTACCTTATCAGCGCCCTGAGTGCGCATAAGGTGGCGTGTGGGAGAGCCTTGGAGGCAGCCCGAAAGATGGATGACAGATTCGCTGAAAGTATCATGTCTGCACTGATGCATCGCGCAAACCACGCTGAACTGGTGGGTGACGCGCAAAAACAGACCATCCGGTTGCTCGAAAAAATCTGCGCCTAGTGGATTGTTTTTGACAAAACGCATCCACTAGATTTCTGTTTGGTGGATCAACTTACCTCGCATTTGAGTAAGTTACGTCAGGTGACTGCTTTCCACGGCAGGGACTCAAATGTCTCGGTCGATCCACTAGAACACCCTGAACGATATTGGATTTATTTACGATGCTCTTCTTTTCCTGTGAGCGCTGGCGGACGTTTATTGGCCCGCTGCCTCGCGGGCCTCACGCCGCTTGCGCCAGTAGTCACGGCGTTCGTTGAGGCGGCGCAGGGTTTCGTCGGCCAGCATGATGCGCTCGTCCAGGGGCAGGGTGGCGATGAATGTACCGATTTTCTGTTCTGACATCAGCCGCATTCCGGCATGGGCATTAACCACCGCTTTGCGGGCGGCGTTGTAGGCGTCGATGTCGAACGGATCGGTGCGCAGGGCGGCGTCAATCTCCATGCGCAACGCATTGATTTCTTGCCATTGGCCGCGCAGACCCCGGCGGGCCTGCTTGTGGAACGCTTTGATGTCGTCACGGCGTGTTTCGGGCAGGATTTCGGCCAGCACACGCGGATGGAAGGAATAGCCGTCGCCCGTGGGGCGCTGCGTCTCCGCCTTGGAGCTGGTGAGGGCGTTGCCGCCCATCACGCCGAGGAAGAACAGGTTCGCGGCCACAGATATGGCGAGGACCGGCTTCAGCCAGCTTTTGCGTGGTCCGGCGGCGTTTGCGCTCACAGCAGCGCTCCCGAACCGAACAGCAGGTCGGATTCATCATCCATCGCGAAGGCGAAGTCGATCAGGTCCGTCTGTTCGAGTGCGGCCATCTCGCTATCGGTCGGGGCGATGGTCACGTCACCGCTGAAGCCGAGCGAGAAGCCTACAGCGAGGCAGCAGGCCATTGCGAAAGCGGGGCGCAATCCGGTGGAGCCGCCGAACAGCGTCGCGAACCATCCGTTTTTCGCGGCGGTCTTGGCGGGGGCGGCGCTCGGGCGGTCGGCGCTGACGGTGGCCGCGTCGGTCAGGACACGGGCCATCAGGGCTTGCGACGGGGCGGGGGCTTCCCACAGATCGAGCGTCGCATCGAGGGCGCTTGCCTCTGCCAGCATCGCACGGGCGGCATCCGAGGCGAGGGGCATCTGCTGCGCTGCGGCGCGCTCATGCTCAGGCCAGCGCGCAATCGTACCGCCATAGGCCATTGCCAGTTCTTCAAATTGTTCCAGCGTCATGTTCATATCCGCACTCATAATGTGCCTCACTCTTCCAGAAGGAAAGCGCGCTGACCAGCGAGCTTTTCGCGTAATGCGCGGCGTCCGCGCGATAGAAGCGATTCAACCGCTTCCACGCTGACGCCTAAAATTTCTGCGGTGTCTTCGTTCCCGCGTTCTTCAAAGTGCCGCAGCTGTATTGCGGCGCGTTGCCGTTCGGGCAGGGCGGCGATGGCGTCTTGCAAAACGGTCAGGCGCTCCTCGCCTTCCATCGTTTCCTGCACGGAGGCACGGTCATCGACCGGTTCGGCCACCTCGTCCAGCGCGGCGGATTTGCGTTTGCGCAGGCGATCATAGCACAGGTTCAAGGCGACCTTGTGCAGCCATGTCGAGAACTTGGCTTTGCCCGGCTCCCAATCGCCCGCGTTTTTCCAGGCGCGCAGCATTGTTTCCTGCGCCACATCCTCGGCCTCGGCGCTGTCGCGCAGCATCCGGGTTCCAAGGGCCAGCAGGCGGCCGATGTGGCGCTCTGACAGGATGCGCGCGGCGGATTGATCGCCGGATGCGAAGCGCACGATCAGCGCGTCATCATCATCGCTGTCCCGTGAAACGCGGGCCGCTTCGTTCATTCTCGCGCCCCCCGTCCGGCGTTTGCTGTCCCGTCCGCCAAGCGTCAGGGATGGTGCGAGTGCCGGACTCATTGTCCCGCCCCCGCGCTGCGCATCTGTTCTGCCTCCTCGCGGGACAAGTAGCCATCGCGATTTGTGTCGGCGAGATCGAACATGGTCATCATCCGCGCGTCAACTGTTGCCAGTGTCACATCGGTATCCGGTGCGACGGGGCGGGGGCGGTTGGCGCGGCGGGTTTGCATGGCGTGCAGCTCCTCGCGGCTGATCTCGCCGTTCGTATCCGTGTCGATGCGGCGGAAGCGTTTGGTCACACGGATGTCGGCGTAGGTTTGCATTTCTTCGAGGCTGATCGCGCCGCTGTTATCGCTGTCGATGCGGGTGAAGCGGGCGTTCATGCGGT
>CALDZQ010000279.1 GCA_937944035.1 uncultured Neomegalonema sp.
TCAACACGTATAGTTCATCCCCAGCCGTCCGCCATCCACGTAGATCGTCTCGCCGGTGATGTAGCTGGCCTTCTCGCTCGCCAGAAACGCCACGGCGTCGGCGATCTCGGAGGCTCCGCCGATGCGGCCAAGGGGGGTGCGGGAGAGGACGCGGGCCATTGCGGTGGGGTCGGCGTTGACGCCCGCCAGCATCTCGGTATCGATCGAGCCGGGGCCGACGGCGTTGACGCGGATACCGTGGGGCGCCAGCGCCAGCGCGGTGGACTTGGTCATCTGCATGATCCCGCCTTTGGAGGCGCAGTAGGCGGTGATCGAGGGGATCGAGACGACGGCGTTGATCGAGGACATGTTGACGATTGCGCCTTTGATGCCCGCTTTGACCATTGCTTTGGCCGCGCGTTGGGAGGCAAGGAACGGGCCGGTGAGGTTCACGTCGATCACGCGGCTGAACTGTTCCAGCGGCAGGTCGAGGAAGTCGCCCGGCGCCGCTATACCTGCGTTATTGACGAGGACTGAGACCGGACCTTGGGCGGCCTCTACCGCGTCGAACAGGGCGTTGATTGCGGCCGGATCGCCCATATCGCACGCGTAGGCGACCGCGCCGTTGCCCATCTCTGCCGCCGCAGCCTTGACCGCGTCGCCTTTGATGTCGACGAGGACGGGCGTGCAGCCGTCTGCCGCGAGCGCCTTTGCGCAAGCGAGGCCGATGCCTTGGGCCGCGCCCGTTACCAATGCGTATCTGGTCATTTGTCTCTCCCGTGAGTAGCGTGGTCCGCAGACCGGATTTAATATTGGACACAGTCATGCTTTCTCCCGACCAGCTTGCCAAGGCTCTTGATGTTTTTCCGCGTGTGGATGCCGTCCACGCACCCACGGCGGTGGAGAAAATGGCGCGGGTCGGGGCGCAGGCGGGGCTGGAGCTGAGCGTGAAGCGCGATGACTGTACCGGGGTCGCGCTGGGCGGCAACAAGGTACGGCAGCTGGAGTTTTATATCGGCGCGGCGCAGGCGGAAGGGGCGGATACGATCCTGATTACGGGGGCGATCCAGTCGAACTTTGTCCGCACCGCTGCGGCGATGGCCCGGCGGGCGGGGATGGATTGCCATGTGCAGTTGGAGGAGCGGGTTCCAGGGGTGTCTGATCTGTACCGGACCAACGGCAATGTGCTGCTCGACCATCTGTTCGGGGCGACGGTTTACAGCTTTCCGGTGGGCGAGGATGAGGAGGCCGCCGATGCGTCGCTGGCGGAGATTGCGGCGGGGCTGAAGGCGCAAGGCAAGCGGCCTTATATCATCGGGCTGGCGGCGAGCTGTCCGCCGCTGGGGGCGCTGGGCTATGTGCGCGGGGCGATGGAGCTGGTGGCGCAGGGGGTGGCGGAGGATTTTGACGAGATCGTGGTGGCATCGGGGTCTGCCTCGACGCATTGCGGGTTGCTGTGGGGACTGCGGGCGCTGGGGGTGAGCACGCCCGTCTACGGCATTTGCGTGCGGCGCGCGGCGGATATTCAGGCGGCGCGGGTGGCGGGCAGGCTGGCGGATATGAGCGCGATGATCGGGGTTGATCTGGTGGTTCCGGCAGCGGATGTGCGGCTGTTTCTGGACGAGCGCGAGGGCGGGTACGGACAGATGAGCGCGGCCACAAAAGCGGCGGTTCTCAGCGCGGCGCAGCTGGAAGGGTTGCTGCTCGATCCGGTTTATACGGGCAAGACGCTGGCGGGGTTGCTGACGTTGCATGAGCGGGGGATGCTGGCCGGGCGCAGGGTGCTGTTCTGGCATACGGGCGGGCAACCCGCGCTGTTCAGCTATGCGGATGCGTTTGTGGGCTGAGAGGGGGGGGCGGTTGCCCCGCTTTCGCGAAACTTACTCCGCCGCCTTTTCGAGAGCATTTTTGTTTTGTCGCGATTTCCGAGTCGAAAAGCCTATCGGCTTTTCTCGAAATCACTCCAGCGCATCAAGACGCGCTTTGAGGGCTTCGTTTTCCTCGCGCGCTTTTTGAGCCATCGCCCGCACCGCGTCAAATTCCTCGCGGGTGACAAGGTCCATATTGGCCAGAAGGCGCTCCATCTGGCTGTGGACGGCGGTTTCAGCCTCGTCCTTGACGCCCTTGGCAACGCCCGCCGCGCTGGTCATCAGCTTGCCGATGTCGTCGAAAAAACGGTTATTGGTGTTCATCTGTGCCTCGCTGTGTTTGACGCTATATGGGCGCAAAGCCTTGATTTATCAAGTTCCGGAGGGTCGCAGCGCGGCGCGGTCGGCGGGCGGCAACGCTTCAAGCATCGCGGCCACGGTGGAGCCAATCACCGGATGCCGCCAGTCCGGGACCAGCTCGGCCATCGGGGCAAGGACGAAAGCCCGCTCATGCATACGCGGGTGCGGCAGCACGAGTTCGGGACGGTCGGCCGCCGGGTTGGCCGCCTCAACCGCCCGCCATGCCCAGATTCCGGGGGATACCATCGCGCCGTGGCTTATAATGTCGATGTCACAGACGCGCGGCTCCCACCGGAAGGCGTCGCCTTGGGTACGGATGCGGCCGACATCTTTCTCGACCGCTTGCACCACGTGCAGCAGCGCGCGACAATCGCCGGAAAAGCTGACCTCCGCGACGCCGTTGGTGTAATCCGGACCGGATCCTGAGGGCCATGCGGGGGTGCTGTACCAGCGCGAGCGGGCGTGGAATGTGACGCCGGCACTGGCAAGGTCATCGATGGCTTGCTCTAACGTGGACACAGGTTGCCCATAACGGGAGTCAAGATTGCCCCCTAATGCGATGATTGACCGCACCTTTCGTGAACTCGTTTGATTTGTAATCCTAGTGTTCCTCGTTGAATACGGACACCACCGCCCTAGTTGGGCCTCGAAGGCCAAAGGCGAAAGTCGCGCACTTCAATCAACTTGCCGTTTTCGGACGGAATTATTTAGAGGTTTCAATGTTTTATCGTGATGACAGGCTTGCCCTTTTCATTGATGGTTCCAATTTATATTCTGCTGCAAGAGCCTTGGGTTTCGATATAGACTATAAAAAACTGTTAAGCGAATTTGCGTCACGGGGAAAATTGGTTCGGGCTTTTTATTACACAGCCTTAATGGAGAATGAAGAGTATTCACCGATCCGCCCTCTTGTCGATTGGTTGGATTATAACGGTTATTCGCTCGTTACAAAGCCGACTAAAGAGTACACGGATGCGACCGGCCGTCGTAAAATCAAAGGCAATATGGATATAGAGCTTGCGGTTGATGCGATGGAGATCGCCGCGAATGTCGATCATCTGGTGATTTTCTCCGGCGATGGCGATTTCCGGCGCTTGACGGAAGCACTGCAACGGCAAGGCAAGCGGGTCAGCATCGTCTCGACGATCCGCTCGCAACCGCCGATGATCGCCGATGAGTTGCGGCGGCAGGCGGATGCGTTTATCGAGTTGGATGATTTGAGTGACCGGATCGGGCGTGAACAACGCACGCGCCCGCCCTATGAGGCCGGACCGGATTTGAATGATGAAACCCCCGAAGATGACGACGACGCGTAAGCCGGCTTCGCCGTGAAAACGCCGGGATATTCGCAAAAGCCTGACCGCATGGTCGGGCTTTTTTTGTCTCTGCTGGCTGTTGTGATCTGGGCGGGCTGGCTGCCGGCAACGCGGATGGCGATTGAAGAGGGGGTTGCGCCGCTTGATCTGGCGCTGCTGCGCTTTGCGGTTCCGGCGGTTTTGCTGGCTCCGGTCTGGTGGCGGCTGGGGATTTTGCCGGCGGTTCCACCGATAGCGCTGTTGGCAATGATGGGCTGGGGTGCGCCGTTTGTGATCCTTGTTTCGATGGGATTGCAGAGTGCAAGCGTCGCGCATACGGCGGCGATGGTCCCTTGTACCATGCCGCTGATCGCCGCCGTCGGGGCGCGGCTGGTACTGGGCGAGAGGATCGGGCCGGAGCGCGGTTTCGGGATGGCGCTGATCGCAGTGGCAGCGGCTTGTGTGGTGTTTCCGGTGTTGTTTTGGGGGTCAGGAGACGCGTTGCGGCGGATGGGCCTGCTGTTGCTGGCCGCTACCGGGTGGGCCGCTTTCACCGTGGCGTTCCGGTATAGCGGGCTGACAGGGTTGGAGGCGACGGCGCTGGTGTCGCTGTACTCGACGGTGTTGATGTTGGCTGCGATTGCCGTGACCGGGAGCACGCTGGGCGGGCTGGGCATGGGGGCGCTCGCGTTTCATGTGACCGCGCAAGGGGTGCTGTCAGGCTTTGTCGCGACACTGGCCTATGCCTTGGCGATCCGGCGGCTGGGGGCAGCGACGGCGGCGTCTTTCAGTGTGCTGGTTCCGGTGCTGGCCACGGTGTTTGCGTTCTTCTGGCTGGGTGAGAAGCCGGGGGGCTTGGATGTTTTTGCGCTGGGGATCGGCAGCATTGGGGTGGCGATTGTGACGGGGGCGTTGCGGTTGTCGCGGTTTCGATAGGCGGGGACGAACAAAAAAACCGCCGCAGAGAACTGCGGCGGTGGAGTTGGAACGGTGAATTGGTGAAGCGTAGCGGTGGTTATCCGCCGGTACGGCGGACTTCTTCGTCAGGATAACCGAGGTAATCGGAATCTTCGTAAGACATGTGGCATTCGTTGCAGGCTTTATAGACGTTCACGGCCATCGGTTTGCCGGACGGGGCGACGGCCATGTAGTACCAGTCGTTTGTCTTGGGCGAGGTTCCCGCTGCGACTTTCTGCATAAAGAACAACGGACCCGGTTTTGACTTGCCGTCGTCGTTGATCGAGAATGATTCCTTGGCGATGACAGTGCCGACGGGCATTTTCGCACCTTCGTCTTTGAATTTCAGATATTCGCCCGCGCCCACCGTGTTGACATAGGTGAACAGGAACCGCTCGCCGTGTACGCCCGGATCGGCGGGCAGGGTGCTGGCGGGGGTCCATGTGCGGTAGTCGCGGACGAAATCGGCAGGAATCCAGCGTTTGTCGCCCGTGTTGTAGGCGATGCCCATTTTATCGGCCATGCAGAGGTAAACATTGTGAGCGTCCAGATAACTCATCGCGTCACGGGGAATGGTCAGGTTACAGTCAGCGTCCACATTGCCCATAGACTGCGCAAAGGTTGCGAGGCCGAAAATACCGCCGAAAGCCACTGTCGCGGCGAGAAAAATGCGTTTCATGATGTTGCTCCCAAAGTGTAAATGCGCCGTAAGCCTATGCGCGGCCGGGGCTGCGGCAAAAACACGCTGTGACACGTGTTCGTGATGGGTGCGGACGATCTTCCGGGCGTATTCCGCTTTGACGCGATTTCCGGTCGGGGCATGAATTCACATCCCTTGAAATTGCTCTATCGCTGGACTGTGCGGGCGAAATCGCTTTTATGGCGCGAGAGAATGATGATGGCCGTGCAATCGGGATTGCTGCGGCGAGCCGAACCGGGGACCAAGATGGATATTTTCGCAGAATTCCGCGCCACCGTGCTGTCCGCGCTGGAAGCGATGGACCTGCCGGGCGAGATCAAAACCGCTGGTGTGAGTGCGGAACCGCCGCGTGATGCCTCGCATGGTGATGTCGCGTGTAATGTGGCGATGGTGGTGGCCAAGCAGGTCGGGCAAAAGCCGCGCGATCTGGCCGAAGCGATTGCCGCCAAGCTGACCGATGACCCGCGTATCGATGCGGTTGAGGTGGCCGGGCCGGGGTTCCTGAACCTGCGCCTGTCGAAAGAATTCTGGCAATCGCGGGTGTCGGCGGCGCTGAAGGCGGGGGCCGATTTCGGCAAGGCGGAGATCGGTGCGGGCAAGCGGGTGAATGTCGAGTATGTCTCGGCCAACCCGACCGGACCGCTGCATGTGGGGCATACGCGCGGGGCCGTGTTCGGTGATGCGCTGGCGTCCCTGCTGGAGTTTGCCGGATATGATGTCACGCGCGAATACTACATCAATGATGGCGGCTCTCAGGTTGATACGCTCGCACGGTCGGCCATGCTGCGTTATCGCGAGGCGCACGGGCAGGCGATTGAGATCGTAGACGGGCTGTATCCCGGCGACTATCTGGTTCCGGTCGGTCAGAACATGAAAGAGCATTTCGGCGACAGCCTTCTGACGCAGGCCGAGGAGGAATGGCTGCCCGTCGTGCGTGAATACGCGACCGAAGCGATGATGGACCTGATCCGCGCCGATCTGGCCGATCTCGGCGTGGTGATGGATCAGTTCTTCTCCGAAAAATCGCTCTACGGGACGGGCCTGATCGAAGAGGCGGTCACGGCGTTGGATGACAAGGGGCTGATCTATCAGGGCGTGCTGGAGCCGCCCAAAGGCAAAAAGCCCGAAGATTGGGAGCCGCGTGAGCAGACATTATTTAAATCGACCGAATACGGCGACGATGTGGACCGGCCCATCAAGAAGTCGGACGGATCATGGACCTATTTCGCGCCTGACATCGCTTATCACTATAACAAACTGCAACGGGCCGATGAGCTGATTAACATCTTCGGGGCCGATCACAGCGGCTATGTCAAACGGATGAAGGCGGCGTGTAAGGCGCTGGGCGACGGGACGGACCGGCTGGACATCAAGCTGGTGCAGTTGGTGAAGCTGTTCAAAAACGGCGAAGAGTTCAAGATGTCGAAGCGGTCGGGCATGTTCGTCACCCTGCGCGACCTTATTGAGGAGGTCGGATCGGACGTGGTGCGGTTTGTGATGTTGACCCGCAAAAACGATGCGCCGTTGGATTTTGACTTCGATAAAGCGCTGGAACAGTCGAAAGACAACGCGGTTTACTACGTGCAATACGCCCATGCGCGAATTTGTTCGGCTCTGCGTAAAGCACCTGAAGAGCTGGCGGGCTTGGCAACGGACGATGCGACGCTGGCGGATGCGGACCTGTCGGGCCTGACCCATGACAGCGAGTTGGCGCTGATCGCGAAAATCGCCGAATGGCCCCGCCACGTGGGCCAGGCGGCCACTGCGCACGAGCCGCACAGGGTGGCATTCTACCTCTATGACCTCGCCGGCAGCCTGCACGGATTGTACAATGTGGGGCAGCGCGATGTCGGTTTACGGTTCATTCAAGCGGATGATCCGGCCCTGACGACGGCCCGTTTGGCGCTGGTCAGAGCGTGTGCGGTAACAATTTCTAACGGATTGCGCATCTTAGGCGTGACGCCGATGCAAGAAATGCGTTAAGATACTTTCAGGAACGATCTCAGATCGAGAAGCGCGCCGGGCGGGCGGGTCGGCGTGCGGACATAAAAAATGACCGCCGGGCAGTAGTGATGAGCACAAATAACGACGGCTACGAGGCGCTCACCGCAGGCGACAGCCGCGATGATCTCGCCGGAACACCAGCAGGCGGAGGCGGCGGAGGCGCCGCTCTCGGCGTCTTGCTTACTCTTGTCATCGGTTGTGGGTTGGTTTTTGCCGCCTACAAGCTGGGCCAGCGCACCAGCGTTGATGAACCACCGACAATTCTCGCGAATGGCGGGCCTGCGAAGATGGCCCCGATTGACGAGGGCGGTGCGATCATCCCCAATACCGATAATGACGCCTATACGATGGTCGATGGCAGCAGCCCGGACCGTGTGGGCTATGTCGAGCGGGACGGGATCATCGTCGAGGAACAGCTGTCATCGCGCCAGCTTGCCCCGGTTGATCCGCTTGCGGGCGGTGAAGCGCAACAGGATGTGATTAGCGTTTCGGAATTGCGCCCGGTCGGATCGATCTCCGGCGAGCCTTCGCTGACCACGGGTGCGGTCCCCGACCGTGCCGATGAGCGGTTGCTCGCAGGCGGGGCAGAGGTGTCGATCACCAATGCGGAAGCGATCCTGAGCGCGGCAGAACGGGATGCCGCGAATGCTGCGCAGGGTGGTCTGGACGCGACCGCGTCGATTGCCAATTCGGCGCAGAACGGTCTGGCCAATGCCGGCGGTGCGGTTGCCGGCGCTGTCGGGTCCACTTTTGTAACGGGTGGATTGCAGCCGATAACGCCGCTGGCCAATACACAAGGCATTCGCGCACCGGACCTGAATGCGCTTAATCAGGGCGCTCTCAACCCGAACGCGCTGAACACAGGCGTTGATACGGTTGTGGCGGTCGCCCCCGCGCCAACACCACCGAACGAGCTTAGCCCTGAAACTTTCGGCTCCGGACTGATCGTGCCGCTGCCGCGCCTTAAGCCTGATCTCGGCCCGCGTATCGCGGCGGTCGAACGGGCGCGGGCGACGGTGCAGCCGCGCATTTTGCGTGAACCCGCTGCGGCGACCACGCTGGAAATTCCGCAGCAGCAGCCCGGTCTTGTGACCGCGCCGGCACTGCAAGTGCAGCCTGTTGGCATTCCACCACAACCCGTCGGTGACGCGCAGGTTCAGCTTGGTGCGATGCCGACACCCGATCTGGTGCGCACGCGCTGGCGCGAATTGCAGGGGCGCAACCCTGATGTGCTCGGTACGCTGGGCTTGCAGGTTTTGCCTGTGCGCACCGCACAAGGGCAGGAGCTGTTCCGTCTGCGCGCCGGACCACTTCCGGACAGCCAGACCGCCGCGCGGCTGTGCGATCAGCTGCGGTTCCGTGGCATCGAATGCTTCGTTCCGGCCCGATAAGGCCGTGAC
>CALDZQ010000280.1 GCA_937944035.1 uncultured Neomegalonema sp.
ACAACCCGGTGGATTTCACATCCGCCACCAGCGTTGCACCGTGATGATCCGCCACCCACGACCGCGCCAGCATCACGCCCACCTTATCGGCGAAAATCTCCTCGCCCTCGTCATCCACGACCCCGCAGCGGTCGCCATCCCCATCGAAGCCGAGCGCGAAATCCGCTCCCGTCTCGATCACCTTGTCGCGCATGGAATGCAGCATCTCCATCGCCTCGGGGTTCGGGTTGTAATGCGGGAAGGTATAATCGGGCTTCACATGCAGCGGGATCACCTCTGCACCCAGCCGCTCGAGCATCTGCGGTGCGACCAGCCCCGCCGTCCCGTTCCCCGTCGCGCAGACCACGCGCACGGGCCGCGACAGGCGCATATCGCCGACCAGATCGTCCAGATACCGCTCCATCGCCCCGGTTTCCCGACGATAGCTGCCCCCCGGCGCGGATTTGCCCATGCCGCCGAGCGTCATCTCCTTCAGCCGCCCCATCTCCTCCGACCCGAAGGTCAGCGGACGATCCGCCCCGATCTTCACGCCCGTCCAGCCGTTCGGGTTGTGGCTCGCCGTAATCATTGCACAGGCCGGAACATCCAGATCGAATTGCGAGAAATAGACCAGCGGCGACAGCGCGACCCCCACGTCGATCACCTCGACCCCGGCGCTCATCAGGCCCAGCGTCAGCGCCTGCTTCACTTCCAGTGAGTACGAGCGATAATCGCACCCCACCACGATCTTCGCCTTGTCCCATTGCTGCAACATCGTGCCGAGGCACAATCCGACTTCCTGCAAGCCGACCAGATTGATCTCCTGCGGAAAGCGCCACCGCGCGTCGTATTCACGAAACCCCGTCGGCGTGATCATCGCTTCGCTGAGGAAAGCGGGTGTATTCTCGGTGACGGTCGTGTGCGGCTTGTTGGACATGGGGACTTCCCGGCTGATGACGACGAAGGGTTCTAGGCCCTTACGTAGTACCTCAATCGTCACTGCCCTGCTAACGGCAACACGCCCGGCCCCGCTCGGAGGTATCCGGCGGAGGTCAGGGCGTGTCGGCAGTGACCCAATCGGGGGGCGGGTCATGCAGGATCCAGATCGCCAGATCATCCAGTTGCGCGAGCAGGGTATCTACCTCGCGCTTTCCCTTTTCCCGATGCCCCGGCGGACGACCGGGCCGCAGCACCCGCGTTCTCGGCGAGCGCAATATCCCCGCATCCCGCCTTGCCCGCCATCGGGCCAGACGCAGCGCCTGTTCCGGCAAAGCCTCCAGCGCAGACCGCGCCGCCAGCAAACGCCGGCACAGCCGCCCCGCATCCACCAGATCGTCCGGCAATACCGGTTTCGGCGTTTCGCGCACCGGATCGAACCCGTCAAAAAAGCTGATACGCGGGCCATAGCCCTTCGCCACGGGCGGCTTTGCAAAGCCAACCCGTTGTAAAGGCTCAATAATCGTAAAGCGCGGCACAGCCGCCCCCGCCCCGCCGTGGGGGATCACCCCCGCAACCGGAGCCGCCCGCCGCACAGGCGCGGCAACACGCAACTCCCGCGCCTCGACAACAATCAACCGCCGCAGCGCCGATTCGGCAGGCCGCAAAATCCGCAGCGCCCAAGAGTGCAAATGCCTCGGCACAAAGCCCACAGAACGATCACCGGAAAGCCCCAAAGAATCGAACAACAGCGCCAGAACGCGCAGCAATGCCGCCAAATTGCGCTCCCGTGCCAGTGTCCAATCCATATCGCTCTCCATAAAATACATGACAGGAACATAAGTAAACAAATAAGGACTTGTCAAGCATCAAATATCCTGCCAAACCTTGTTTCTGACAGATCGCAGGGAAACCGCCATGCCCATCCTCACACCCACCGGCATCCACGGCACGGCGCTCGGCCTCTACGTCAACCCCAGCCGCGATGACGGTCTGGCCAGCCGTGCGGTGGACAGCGTTACCGTCACCTATGCGGGCTTTGAGGGCGAGGCGCATGGGGGAGAGACACGCCCCGCCTGCTCGCGCGTCAAACTGCAATACCCGCGCAACACAGAAATCCGCAACACCCGCCAAATCTGCATCCTCAGCGCTGAGGAGTTGGCCGAAATCGCGGGCAAAATGGGCATCGACGCGATTGATCCGCAATGGATCGGCGCGAATGTCATCATCGAAGGCATCCCCGACCTGACCACCCTGCCCCCGTCTTCGCGCCTGATTTTCGAGGGCGGCGTCTCGCTGGTGGTCGATATGGAAAACGCCCCCTGCCGGTTCGCGGCGGAGGCGATCGAGGCCCACCGCCCCGGACAGGGCATGAGCTTCCCCAAACACGCCACCGGACGGCGCGGCGTCACCGCTTGGGTAGAGCGCACAGGCGAGATCAAACAGGGCGAACGCGCCCGCCTGCACATCCCGCCACAACGGATTTACAGCCATGCGTGAACCCCGCACCGCCGACTGGTATTTCGACTACATCTCCCCGTTCGGGTATCTCAGCCTCACACGGTTCGATACGTTGCCCGGTGATCTGGTGATCCGCCCCGTCCCCATCGTCTTCGCCGGATTGCTGAAACACTGGGGCCATAAGGGTCCGGCGGAAATCCCGCCAAAACGCCTGCAAACCTTCCGGCAGGTCCGGTGGCTCGCAGAACAGCACGGCATCCCCCTCGCCATGCCCCCCGCACACCCGTTCAACCCGCTGGCCCTCTTGCGCCTGACCATCGCCGCCGGATCAACATTGCAGGTGGTGCGCACAACCTACGCCCATGTCTGGGCCGAGGGGAACGCGGGCGACAGTGAAGACAGCATCACCCGCCTCGCCGCCAAACTCGGCATCACCGACCCGCAAACCCGCATCAGCGACGCGGCAGTCAAGGCCACCCTCATCGCCAACGGTGAACAAGCGCTGGCGCACGGCGTCTACGGCGTCCCCACGTTTCACATTGATGGCGAGTTGTTCTGGGGAATGGACGCTCTGCCGATGATGGCCGGTTTCCTCAAAAACCCCGACCATCACCGCGAACCGCTGCCGTTCGAGTAACGCTTACCGTTATATCGTTCAGGATGCTCTAAACCGCCGCCTTCTTCTCCAACCGCCGCGCGTGCAGCACGGGTTCGGTATAGCCTGAGGGCTGTTCGCGGCCCTTGAACACCAGATCGCACGCCGCCTGAAACGCGATGCCGTCAAACGACGGGGCCATCGGCTCATACAGCGCATCGCCCGCGTTTTGCCCGTCCACCTTTTCGGCCATCCGCTTCATCACCGTCATCACCTGATCTTCGGTGGCAATGCCATGATGCAGCCAGTTGGCAATGTGCTGGGCCGAAATGCGCAGCGTCGCGCGGTCTTCCATCAACCCCACATCGTGAATATCCGGCACTTTCGAGCAACCGACGCCTTGGTCAATCCACCGCACGACATAGCCCAAAATCCCCTGCGCGTTGTTCTCCAACTCGGCGGTCACGTCATTATCCGGCCAGTTCGTATTCGCGGCCAGCGGCAGCGTGATGAGGTCATCCAGGCTCGCCCGCGCCCCCTCGGCGATCAGCACATCCTGACGCAAGCCCACATTGACCTGATGATAATGCGTCGCGTGCAGCGTCGCCGCCGTCGGCGAGGGAACCCAGGCCGTATTCGCCCCCGCGCGCGGATGCCCGATTTTCTGCTCCAGCATCGCGTGCATCAGGTCCGGCATCGCCCACATGCCCTTACCGATCTGCGCATGACCTTTCAGCCCGCAGGCCAGCCCCACATCCACGTTCCAATCCTCATAGGCAGCGATCCATGTCGAGCCTTTCATCTCCGCCTTCCGGATCATCGCCCCGGCTTCCATCGCCGTGTGCATCTCGTCGCCCGTGCGGTCGAGGAAGCCGGTATTGATAAAGGCAACCCGGCTTTTCGCGGCGCGGATACACTCTTTCAGGTTCACCGACGTGCGGCGCTCCTCATCCATAATCCCGACTTTCAGCGTGTTACGCGCCATGCCGAGAAAGTCCTCAACCCGTCCGAAAATCTCGTTCGTGAAGGCCACTTCTTCGGGGCCGTGCATCTTCGGCTTGACGATATAAACGCTGCCCGTGCGCGAGTTGCGGATGCCCGACGAACGCTTAAGGTCATGCAGCGCGATCAGCGAGGTGATCGCCGCATCCATCAGCCCCTCGAAAACCTCATCGCCGTTTTTGTCGAGGATGGCCGGGTTCGTCATCAGATGCCCGACATTGCGCACCAGCATCAGACTGCGCCCGTGCAGCGCCATCGGATTGCCGCGCGGGTCGAGATAGTCGCGATCCGGGTTCAGCGCGCGGGTGATCGTCTTGCCGTCTTTCTCCAACGACGTGCTCAGATCGCCCTTCATCAGGCCCAGCCAGTTGCGATAGGCCAGCGTTTTATCCCCGGCATCGACGCACGCCACCGAATCCTCGCAATCCATAATCGTCGTCAGCGCCGCTTCCATCAGCACATCCGCGACCCCCGCCGCGTCACGGCGGCCGATCCGGTTCTCATGGTCGATTTTCAACTCGATATGCAGATTGTTGTGCCGCAGCAAAATCGCGGTCGGCGCTTGCGCATCCCCGCGATAGCCCGCAAAAGCCGCCGGATCTTTCAGCCGCACCGTCCGCCCGTCCTCCGTCAGCACGTAAAGCGCGCCGTTGGTGATCTCAAACCCCGCCCGCGCGGCCCAGCCGGACCCGTAAAGCGGCACAGCGCGGTCGAGAAATTCCTCGGTCCACGTCACAACACGGTCGCCGCGATCCACGCTATACGGCCCTTTCGGCGCGGCATCGCCCATCGCGTCCGTGCCGTAGAGCGCATCGTAAATGCTGCCCCAGCGCGCATTCGCGGCGTTCAGCGCATAGCGGGCATTGGTGATCGGAACCACCAGCTGCGGTCCGGCAACACGGGCGATCTCGTCATCGACATTTTGCGTATCGACACTGAAATCCTCGCCCTCAGCGACCAGATAACCGCTTTCGGCCAGAAACGCCTTATAGGCGGCGGCATCATGCGCCTGCCCTTTGCGCGCCTTGTGCCAGCCATCCAGCTGCGCTTGCAGGCTTGCGCGCTTTTCCAGCAGCGCACGGTTCTTGGGTGTCAGATCATCGAGCAACGCCGCAAACCCGCCCCAAAACGCGGCGCTCTCCACGCCCGTTCCGGCCAAAGCCTCATTCTCGATAAAAGCATGAAGGCCCGCATCGACCTTCAACCCGTTCACTTCAACACGCGCGCTCATAAATTGATTCCCATAGTCTCGTTTTTGATGCGCGAGTGATAAGCGAAGCGCGGCGGCATCGCCAACATTTTGTCAGCGCTTATGCCTCTCCGTTTACGCCTCCCAGGGCGGCACAGGCGAGAACGATTCCACAAGGTGGTCGATAAACGCCCGCACTTTCGGCGACAGGTTCCGCCCGGCCGCATAGACCGCGAAAATATCCGACATATGATCCTCGTATTCGGGCAGCAACCGCACCAGCCGGCCCGCCGCAATATCGGCGGCGACCATGTAATTCGACAGCCGTGAAATCCCGATACCCGCCAATGCCGCGTGATAAATCGCATCGGCGCTGTTCGCCGAGAAATTCCCGCCAAGCAATTCCGTATCCGGCTGCGAGGTGGTTCCCAGATTCCAGTCATTCCACCGCGCGATACCGTTCAGGCGCATACAGTTGTGATCCTTGAGATCCTCAGTCGTTTCCGGCGTTCCATACCGTTCCAGATAAGACGGGGCGGCACAGATAACGCGGCTGTTATGCGCCACTTTACGCGCGATCAGGGTCTCGTCGGTGATTTGCTCGGTAAACCAGACCGCCACGTCGATACGGTCCTGCGCAAGATCGACTTTCTGGTCGGTGAATTTCCCCCAGAACTGCACTTCGGGGTATTTCTCCAAAAATTCGGGCAGGATGGGCAGGATTTGCGCCTTGGCAAACGCCACCGTCGCCGTCACCCGCAACACGCCCGTCGGATGGTCGTTCAGCGAGGCGACCAGCTCCTTTGCCTCCTTCACCTCCTGTGAGATCACCGCACAGCGTTCGTAAAACAAACTGCCCTCTTCGGTCAGGCTGATGCCCTTTTTAGAGCGTTGCAGCAGCCGCACCCCGATGCGGTCCTCAAGGTGGCTGATCTGCTTGCTGACGGCGGAGGGCGATTGGTTCAGCCCGCGCGCGGCCGCAGAAAGACTTCCCGCATCAACCACCTGCGCGAACAAAACCATCTGTGCCGGTAAATCCATCGTGAATCCAATCTTTGCCATTTCGGCAAAGTTGCTATGCCACGTTCCAGGGTTCTTTGTCGCCTCCTAACACCTATCTATGTTGCAGCGCAATAAAAGCGGATGACGACTCGCCCATCACCGGCGGATCGGGACCGTCACACCAACCCTGGTGAGCAGTAGGTAAAGGTGGATGTTATGAATAAGGAAGCACTCGCGATGTCATTCTATGAAATGGACCAGCCGAAACAATCTCTCTTCGCCGGCATACAGACCCGCATCGACCGCTTTGCAGGCTGGGTAACTGGTTTCGGCGACTCGTACAAATACGCCCGTATGGTCTCGGCTCTCAGCAGCCTGGACGATGATTTGCTGGCGAAAATGGGCATCACCCGCTCACAGATCCCGCAACATGCGATCAAAGTGCTGAAAGACTGAACAGCCGTAAGCCATCAATCGGCGGACTCTGAAACCCCGCCGATTTCGGCACTTATGCTGGCGCTGGCCTCACGCACGATGAAGCCCAGCTCTTGCAGCCGGTCTTGAGGAATGCAAGACGACAGCCCCGAAACGGAAATCGCTGCAATCGGATAGCCCGCCTCGTCGAGAACGGCCGCGCCGACGCAGCGGATGCCGACGCGGTTTTCCTCGTTATCAACGGCATATCCCGACATGCGCGCGTCACCCAACGCCCGCCCCATCGGTCCGCCAATACCGCGCATCGGCCGCGTATTCTTGGCAATATCTTTTGGCGATTGGCGCGATGCCGCGATCTGATTCGGCAGATGCGACAGGATCGACCGTCCCGCACCCGACAGGGCCAAAGGCACTTTGCCGCCCAGTTGCGTTACGGCATTACCGCCGCGACGCCCCTCAATCTGCGCCATGCAGACCGCCATCCCTTCGGCGGCCACATACATATTCGCGGTTTCTCCGGTTTTGTCCGCGACACGCTGCAAATGCGGGCGGGTGATCGAAACGATGTCCCGGCACATCAAAAACCCGCTGCCGACCGAGAACGCGCCAACGCCAACGCGCCAGATGCTTTTCGAGGAATCGAACCGCACAAACCGTTCGCTCTGCAACGTCGTCAGCAGACGGTGCGCCGTGGACGGCGCAAGCGACGCCCCCTGCGCCAGCTGCTTCAACGTCGCACCGTCGGAGCACTCCGACAGCAACCGCAGCAGACTGATGGCGCGGGTCAAAGATTGGACATGGCCCGACCGCTCGGAATCTTGGCTTTTCTCACCCATCGAAGCAGCATGACGCAACGGAAGCAAAAGGCAATCTGAATCTAAAGTGTAATAAGGACGCACCCCAAACGATCGCCGCTTTCCACTTTTTCGTGCGCTTTGACGGCAGCATCCAACGGGAATATCTCCGCGATCGAATGCGCCAGCGCATCCTCCTCAAGCGCCCGCGTCAGATAGCTTTCCGCCACCCGCCGTCCGGCTTCGGGCAGCAGATAAACCAACTCTGTTTTCAGCGTCACCCGCTTGAACATCAGTGTGTAAAAAGGCAACACAGGCTCGCGCACCGCCGCCGAGCCATAGGCGACTATCGTTCCGTTTGCGCGGATAAGCTGTGCCACCGCATCGATATTCGCACCAAATTCCAGATCGACAACCCGGTCCAGCCCCCGCCCGTCCGTGATCTCATTCACCCGCGCGACCACATCCTCATCGCGGTAATTGATGCAATGCTGCACCCCCGCGCCCGTCGCATAGGCGGCCTTTTCGGGAGAGCTGACCGTCGTGATAACCGTCGCCCCCTCCCGCCGCGCCATCTGGATCGCATACCAAGACACCGCCCCCGCACCCCCGGTAATCAGCACCGTCTGGCCGCTGATCGCGCCGTCACTCATCAGGCAGGCATGGGCCGTCACCGCCGGAATCCCCAAACACGCCCCCGCTTCAAGGCTGGTGCTGTCGGGCAGCTTCACCGCCTGCGCCGAGGGCAGCGCGATATATTCCGCGCACGTCCCCGACGCCCGCTCCCACTGTCCGTTCCACAGCCAGACCCGCTCACCGATTCGCGCCGCATCAACACCCGCACCCACCGCTTCGATGGTTCCGGCCCCGTCGCTGTGCGGGATGATGCGCGGATAGGGCAGCCCCGCCGCCCCAGGCCTGCCGCCCGCGCGCAGCTTCACATCGGACGGATGAACTGAGGAAAACGCCACCCGCACCAGCACTTCGCCCGCAGCGGGGGAGGGCGTTTCCACCTCGCCCACGACCAAAACCGCTGCCGCCGCACCGGGCGTTTCA
>CALDZQ010000281.1 GCA_937944035.1 uncultured Neomegalonema sp.
GCGATCAGCGTCGTCCACAGGCCCAGCGATACCGACACGGGCATCTTCTCAAAGATCAGATCGATGACCGAGATCGAACGGAAGTAACTGTCCCCGAAATCGAACCGCAAATAGTCCCAGACCATATTCACGAAACGCTTCCAAGCCGGAATTTCGACCGCTTCACATTCGGCGGCGGAAACATCAGGCGTACCCGTAAAGCCCGGCTCGCAGGTGACTTTGACGGAGCATTCTTTGGCGGAAACCTTGGGTTTGCCCTCATATCCCGGTTCGCAGACCAATTCGACAAAGCCGAATTGCGCCTGAAGCTCGGCCACGAATTCCGGGTCCAGCCCCTGCGCCCCGCGATAGCGTGATCCCTCACCACCACCGCCGCCGGAGGCTTGCGTTTCCGCCCCGCCTCCCGTGAACCTGTCCGTCGCGCTGCCGCCGAGGCCCGTCAGCTCAGCGATCTGCTGTTCGACAGGGCCGCCCGGTGCGAATTGGATGACCGCGAAGTTGATCGCCATGATCCCCAATAGCGTAGGGATAATCAGCAGCAGCCGTCGAAGGATATAGGCGCCCATTTATCAGTTCGCCTTTGTCTTTGCGGGGTCAATCCACCACGTATCAAGAATACCGCGTGTCAGAGCGGGTTTCGTCTCAGGACGGGCGAAATGGTCCCAATATGCGATGGTGTGCGAGGCTTTCGACCATTGCGGAACCCAATAATGCCCTGTGCGTAAAATGCGATCCACGGCGCGCAGTGCGGTGTAAAGATCGTCGCGATTATCCGCGTCCAGCGCTTTTTCCAGCAGCGCATCAACCGCTTTGTCCTTGATGCCGGAAAGGTTGAAACTACCGCTTTCATCCGCCGCAACACTGCTGAAATTGTTCAGTATTTCCGGTCCGGGCGTCATCGAGAAGGTCAGGCGGGAGGTGATAATGTCATAATCAAACTCTTTTACCCGCCGCTGATATTGCGGACGATCCACCTGCCGGAGGTTGGCGGTAATGCCGAGGCGTTTGAGGTTTTGGATATAGGGGTTGGTGATGCGGGCAAAGCTGCCTGAATCATCGAGAAACTCGATCTCCAGCGCCTCACCATCCGCATTCACCCGCTTGCCTTGCTTCAGCGACCAGCCCGCTTCGTCCAGCAATTTCATCGCTTTACGGATATTGCGCCGCGCGCGGCCCGATCCGTCCGTCACAGGCGGCACGTAAGCCTCATCAAAAACCGCCTGCGGCAGTTCATCACGGAAAGGCTCCAGCAGGGCCAGTTCTTCGGGCGTCGGCTTGCCGCTCGCCTCGAAAGGTGCGTTTTCAAAGAAGCTGTCGGTGCGCTGGTACAGATCAAAGAACAGCGTCCGGTTCGACCATTCAAAGTCGAACGCGAGGCCAATCGCTTCGCGTACACGCGGGTCGCTGAATTTTTCGCGACGCGTGTTGATCCAATACCCTTGGGTTCCGGCGGGGCGGTTATCAGGCAGGACATCGCGCTTGATCCGTCCGTCCTCGACCGGGGGCGTGTCGTAGGCCGTGGCCCAGAGTTTCGAGAAAAACTCCTCCCGCAGGTCCAATTTTCCCGCCATCAGCGCCTCAAGCGCGGGGCCGTGATCTTTGAAATACTCGAATTTCACGCGGTCAAAATTGTAGCGCCCTTGAATAACCGGCAGGTCTTTCGCCCAGTAATCCGCGCGCCGCTTGAATGAAATCGACACACCGCGCACGATTTTATCCACCGCATAAGGGCCGGAGCCGAGCGGAATATCCAACGTCGATTCCTCGAAATCATTCTCCGCGTAGTATTTGGCCGAGAAAATCGGCAGCTGCGCGACGATCATCGGCAGTTTACGGGTCGGTGCGCCCTTTGCGAAGCTGAATTTGACGCGGTGCGGGCCGAGAACTTCCGCACTCTCCACATCGCGCAGCGCCAGCCGATAGCCGGGCGCAGCCTTGGTTTTCATCAGATCGAACGAGGCCTTCACATCCTCCGCCGTCAGGGGCGAGCCGTCAGCGAACATCGCTTCGGGACGCATTTCAAATGTGATCCATTGGCCGGGGATGAATTCCGCGTGTTTCGCCACCAGTCCATAAACGGCATCCGGCTCATCAAAGGCGCGGACCATGAGTGAATCGAAAATCAGGTTGGCGGGTTCGGAGACCCCCGCCGCCGCGTCGCCCTTGACTATGTAGCCGTTCAAACTGTCAAACGTGCCCGCGCCATAAGTCGGCGTGGTGGTGATTTCCCCGCCCTTGGGGGCGTCGGGGTTCACGTAGTCGAAGTGCTTGAAATCAGGGGGGTATTTCAGCTCGCCAAACGCCGAAACACCATGCGATGTCATCACCGCATCCGCCCATACAGGCGAAGCCAGCGTCACCGACGCCAGCATAGCGGCAAAAACAGCGCGCCTCAATTTTCCTTCTCCGTCGCCCACCAGATATTGGGAAAGCCGACACTGTGCGAAGGGAACGGGTCAGGATGCCCGATACGCTCTTTCCACCACGCAATCCGCTCGGTTGGCGTGTAGAGTTGGAGGATATTGTAATGCCCCCACAGCAGCACCCGATCCAGCGCCCGCGAGGCTGCGGCCAGTTCGTCACGGTCTTTTGCAAAGATAATCTTCTCGATCAGCGCATCGACCACAGGGTCTTGAACACCGTTGATATTGCGCCCGCCAGGCTTATCCGCGACGCTTGAGCGCCAGAATTCGCGCTGTTCATTCCCCGGTGAGGCGGAATTGCTCACGCGGCCAATCACCATGTCGAAATCATACGCGCGGTATCGCTGCGTATATTGCGCTGAATCCACCAGCCGGATGCTGGCATCAATGCCAAGGCGCTCAAGGTTTTTCACAAAAGGCGCGACCACACGCTCCTGCGCGCCGCTGCCGATCAGAAATTCGAACTCGAACGGCTCGCCGTCGCCATTCACCAGCTTACCGGCCTTCACCGTCCAGCCGGCTTCGGTCAGCAGCTTTTTCGCCTTGCGCAGCGTTCTGCGGTCAGGGCGTCCTGTTCCGTCCGTGACGGGCAGCGTGAATTCC
>CALDZQ010000282.1 GCA_937944035.1 uncultured Neomegalonema sp.
AATCCAAACCGCACCCGTTGCGCCCGTGCTGAACCATGTGATCTGGTCGCCGGATATTCATATCCATCAGCGCAAGGACGGGCGGTTGATTCTGGGGGAGATTTACAGCGACGGCTTGCCCGACCCCGCCGATATGACCGCTCGGCTGCGGGCGCGGTTCGCGGGTGTCGAGATCGCGGTGGAGCAGGTTATGCACGGGGTGCGCCCTATTCCGGTAGACGGATTCCCGGTTGTCGGCGTTCCGAACGGCGCGCCGGGACTATATCTCGCCAGCACTCATAGCGGCGTGACCCTGGGGCCGCTGATCGGGAAACTTGTGACGACGGAGATCCTGCGCGGGGAAAGATCGCCGCTGCTTTCCCCCTATCGGCCGACGCGGTTTAGAGCACCCTGAACGATATAAGGATCGTTCCGGGCACTCTAACTTCTTGTTTTGGCGCGTTTTCCGAGTCGGGCAATGAACCCATTGCCCTTGATAACGCTATAATTAGATTGGTCCGTCGCTCAGGACTTGGAAATCCTGTCACCGCGCCCGCTGCCCGTTGCCGTTTGCACCAAAATCTTGAAATCACCGGCAAAGCTTTGTTCGGCAATGTATCGGGCATCGGATTCCGCCAGCTTTTCCGGCGTCGACATATCGATTTCGAGAATTTGGGAGCGGCCTGTAATGCCGGGCCGCACGGCGAAAACGCCCAGCTTCTCCCGCGCGGCAATCAACGCCGCATCGTTCGGTAGGCCGGGACGCGGACCGACAAAACTCATATGCCCCGCGAGCACGTTTATCAGCTGCGGCAGCTCATCAAGTTTGTATTTCCTGAGCGCCGTGCCAACCCCGGTGACATTGGATTCCGTCAGATTATGCGACGTGACCGAGGGCGTGCCGACGAACATCGTCCGTAACTTGTACAATGTGAAGGGCTTTTGGTTGAGGCCGAGACGGGTTTGGGCAAAAACGGGATTCTTCCGGTCCTGCGCCCAGATCACCGCACAGGCGATCAGAACAAGGATTACCGCGAAAGGGGTAATGAGAAGGGCGAGGAGAATATCAGCTAATCGTTTCATCAAGATACCTGCAAGACCGGAGGGTCTGTGTACTTTCCAAGGGACTGTGCTGCTCATATACTCCCTTGCACAGGATTTCCAATGTTGATAGCCCCTCCCCTTGAGTGAATTATGATGCGGATAATTGATGTGGCCGTTTTCACGCATGGATCAAAGACCAGTGCGAAGGACTGTCCCGTGACACAACGCATTTTTGTAACCGGTGAAGATATAGTGACGTGGAGTATTCCGGAATGAAACAGCACAGGGTTGTTCCAACATTCGTTAATGTGGGGCCGGGGCGCTGTGGCACCAGCTGGCTCCACGAGGCGCTTGCCGCCCATCCGGAAATCGGCATGTCGCGGGTGAAGGAAACCGAATATTTCAATACCAACCTCGAAAAGGGCGGGGCATGGTATCTCGAACATTTCGATGATCTTGACGGCAAACAAGCGGTAGGCGAGATTTCAAACAACTATTATCTCGACACGTCCATTCCGGAAAAGCTCCTCGCCCACAATCCGGATATCAAGGTGATCTTCAACGTCCGCGATCCGATGGGGCTTTTGAAATCCTTCCATCAATTCGGCGTCCGGCGCGGCTTGCCGTTCGAGGGCGGCAAAGACGAATTCGATATTCCTGTCGGCATGGTCATGGGGTCCGGTTACGCGCACCGCAAGCGCCAGAACGCCCTTGTACCCAGCGACACACCCACATTGGTCGAGTCCGTCCTGCTCAGCCGCTATCTCGATCCCTACATCAAGGCGTTTCCGCCGGAAAACCTCTATGTCTTTGATTTTGAACGCCTGCGGACCGATCCGCAAGGGGAGATAGAGCGGATTTACACATTTTTGGGCGTCGACCCGTCTTTCAAATTCGAGAGCGCCGGGGAAAAGATCAACGCGGCCCTGAAACCCAAATCCAAAGCTTTGGCGCGGAGCGCGTCCGCCACGGCGTTCTTCCTGCGCCGCGCGGGTCTGCACCGCCTTCTGTCGCATCTGCACAAATCGCGCTTTCTGAAGACCGTGATCTTCAAACCGGCGGAAAAATCAGCAATGGCGGCCTTTTCGCCTCCCGCTGAAATCAAGTCCCTTCTGGCGGAAGAACGCGCCCGGATCGTCGGTCTCCGGCCTGAATTGTCCGGGAACTGGGAACAGGCCGGGTTGCTATGAAGCCTGTCCTCCTCACCGGAGCGAACGGGTTCATGGGCCGCCGGATCGCGCGCCGTCTTCTCGATGAGGGATACGCGGTCATCGGCCTCGACCTCGCCCCCGCTCCCGCCGCCCCTTTTACGCGCTATGTGGGCGTGGATCTTCTCAAAGATGATCTTGATGCGGATCTGTTCGACGGGGACACCACGATTGTCCACGCGGCAGCAATTATCCCCGGCGATGCACTCGGCAGCTATCGTGAGGAAGATGACCCTAATGTTCAGATGACCCTGAACATTCTCAATGCCTGTGCGCGCCATGATGTACGGCGTTTCGTGCAGATCGGCAGCGCATCCGTCTACGGGCCGGGAGAGAGCGCCCGGCGCGAGGATCACGCCCTCGAACCCGTTTCCGCTTACGGCAAAGGTAAGCTGGCCTGTGAACGCGCCATTGAGCGGTGCGCACGGGAGTCCGGTCTTTCCGCGATTATCCTGCGCAAGGGCAGTGTCTTCGGTGAGGGAATGCCCGCCTCGAACAGCTCGGCGCGGATGATCGGGGCCATTGCGGCGGGGAAGTTTTTCGTGCCGGGCAATGGCCTCAATCTCAAAAGTTTTCTGCATGTCGATGAGGCTGTCAGCGTCGTTGCGGCATCTGTTGACAGCCTTGCCCCCGCCCCGGAGGCCGGGATTTCTGTCCTCAACGCGGCATCAGAGCCTGTGACTGTCGGGGCGGTTGCCGATGCTGTGGCTGATGCGATTGATGCCCGCCGTCCGGTGCGTGTTCCAACGGCCGTTTTGAAGCCGGGACAGCTTCTTGCTGATAGGTCCGGCATCCGGTCCCTGCAAAATCTTTCCGGGTCGATCCGCAAACTGGCCAGTACCGATTTTCTGGATTGCACCCGCATCCGCGAATTTTTTCCGGGCGTGATAACCGGCAACGCACCGGAGCAGATGGCGACAGTAGCTATAGCGCAGTGTAAGCACTGAATTAACCGTAAAGCTGACTCACTTTCTGCGCGCTCAAGCCATCCCTGATTTAACCTGCGCCAACAACGCATCCGAGCCTTTGCTGAGGAGGGAAGCGTCGGAGCCGCAGGCGACAAAGCTGAAGCCTTCATTGAGCAGGTCCGCCGCTTTCACCCCGTCAAAAACCAGCGTCCCGACCGGAATTCCGGCGGCGATCAGCTTTTTGGCGGCGGGGCGAATCACGTCCCAAATCGCGGGGTCGTTCGGTTTGCCGAGGATGCCCATATCCGCACCGATGTCGGCGGGGCCGAAGAAGATGCCGCTGACCCCGTCAACCGAGCCGATCTCCACCGATTTTTCAATCGCTGAAATCGTTTCGACTTGCAGGATTACGGCGGTTTCGTCTTCGATCCGGTCGAAATAATCGCCGATCCGCCCGAAGGCGTTGGCCCGTGTCGAGCCGCTGACCCCGCGTATGCCGCGCGGCGGATACCGGGTTGAGGCAACCGCTTTTTCCGCCTCCTCAACCGACTGGATCATCGGGAAAAGCAAGGCGGGCGCGCCAAGGTCGAGCAGGCGCTTGACGATGACCGGATCATTCCAGGGCGGGCGCACGATTGCCGTTGTGGGGACGGCCTCAAAGGTTTGAAGCTGCCCCAGCACGATCTGCAACTCGTTCGGCGCGTGCTCCATATCGAGCAGCGCCCAGTCATACCCCGCCGGGGCAACGGTTTCCGCCGCGAAGTTGCTGCATAAGCTGACCCAAAGGCCGATTTGCTTTTTACCGGATTTCAGGCCCGCTGTGAACGGGTTGGGTTTGAGCTTCATCGGTCAGATCCTTGAGCTTGCTTTTAGAACGGAATCTCATCGTCGAGATCGGGGGCGTAGCTTTCGCGCGGGGGTTCGTTGCCGCTGGCATAGCCGCCACCGCCACCGCCCTGGGCGTATCCGCCGCCTCCACCGCCGCCACCCATGCCGCCGCCGCCCTCGTTGCGGCCATCAAGCATGGTCAGTTCGGAGCGGTAGGGGCGCAAGACGACTTCGGTTGAATATTTATCCTGCCCGGATTGGTCCTGCCATTTGCGGGTTTCAAGCTGGCCCTCGATATAAACTTTCGAGCCTTTGCGCAGATATTGCTCGGCAACCCGCACAAGCGGTTCCGAGAAAATTGCGACACGATGCCATTCGGTGCGCTCTTTACGCTCGCCGCTTTGCTTGTCCTTCCACGTCTCGGACGTGGCGATGGAGAGGTTGCATACCTTGCCGCCATTCGGAAAAGACCGCACTTCGGGGTCGCGACCCAGGTTGCCGATAATAATGACCTTGTTAACGCTGCCCGCCATCGGTGCGCTCCTGTGGATAATGTGAACTTTTGTGGAACGATAAACGATAGAACCACATCTTGCCAATCGCTGATTTCGCTTCCGGCAATAAATTCTTTACCACGAAGCGGGCATGGTTCCACCAGTACTATTTGCAGCGCCGTCACAGGCAGCCGCGTTTTTTCCATTCCCAGCGGGGCGGAATTTGGCGCAGACTTGTGAGGCAAGAGACTGTCAGAAGACAGATCAAGGAGTTCACCATGACAAGAGTATTCGCTCTGCGTGCCGCTGTTTCGGGCGCTTTGCTGTCCGGTTTGACCGCCTGCGCGTCATCTTCGCAAGGGCCGGGGCCGACCGCATTTGCACCGCCTCCGCCGCCTTCGGGTTATCAGACAGCCGCGCCCGCTGTGCCCCGTGCCGCTGACCCCCGTGCTGCCGTTGTGGGCGGGATCGTTTTTCCGGCTGATGGCACGCGCGGGCAGGTTCCGCAGGGGTCGAAGCTGACCGTGCGCGTTTATGATGCCGCCGGAGGGGATGTGAACCGCCGTGTGGCCGAAGAAAAGTTCGACGCGTCGCGCGGCTTGCCCGTGCAATACCAGGTGCCGGTTGCGGCTAAAGCGCTGGGCGGTATGCGGATGCCTGCCGTGGCGGCGCGGGTTACGGGGCCGGGCGGCCGCGTGATCTATCGCAACGAGGTTGCCGTGCTGTTGCGCAAAGGGGAAGCGCAGGACGATATTCCGATGATTCGCCAAAAACCGCAGAGCGCGAGTGCGCTGACGGCTTGGGAATAACCCTGTCCTGAGGCTCTCATATCCAGCAAAAGACCACAGCCGCGCGCTTTCGCGGCTGTGGGGCGCTGTCCCGGATCAGTAAGGATCCTGAGACACATGCTCGCGGTCCATTTCGAGCAGCTTGCCCGCTCCGCCGTTGAGCGAAATCATGAAATCAATGATCGACAGGCCCAGCGCGGTCAGTGTCAGGAAAATCGCGTCCGATGATACGCCGCGATTGAGCGCCCCAAGGGTCAGCAGATACGTCATCGTCGTCAGCGCGAAGCACAGGAAGATCACGTCTATAATAATGTCCAACACAAACGCGCGTTTCGAGGTGATGTCAAAACTGCCAAACGCGCTGACCGCGATTGATATGGCCGAGAAGACCAGAATGGCGATCAGCGTGTGCTGAAGCGTGATGCCCAGCCCCCCCTGCGCGCTGTTCCTGAACCCCGTATCGGAAACCACGAAGGCGAGGACCAGCGTAATCAACACAATGGTACGCGGCGAGAAGATGAATCGGAGCATGGCCGTTGTCCCATTGCAATGCGTTAAAAAGCTTTAACGCGAAACCTAGACGTATTCCGGCACTCTGTCAGCGAAATCGGGAATTTACGATGCTTTTTCGTCCCGCGTAGAAAGTTGGCCTGCCGATTGCAATGTAAACTGGCGAGCCGGGGCTGGTGGCTAACCGTAAGATCGTCGCCCCCTTTTTACGACCCGCTGGTGCCGGCTCTCACCTATCAACTGTGCAACACACAGAAAAGGGCGCCTCAGAAACGAGGCGCCCTTTTCATTTGGATTTTAGTCTCCCCAGACTCAGGCTCTTCGGCCTTTTATGCGGTTTTCTTAGGAAGATCAGGGGGTAATGTCACCTGATTATCCGCTTTTCCGGCATCGTTTCCATACTGTGGAATATCATCGTCTGCGCGTAATCCGTCAAAAGCGCTTTCCACACATCCCTTAACTGCGCTAGAACCCGACCAATATATCCATGTACATTTTGCGAAAGTTCGCAAAATAAGACTCAGATTGGTTCTCAGCTATGCGTCTCAGCCGATATTTTCTCCCGATTTTGAAAGAGACGCCCGCAGAGGCGCAGATTGTCTCGCACCGTCTTATGTTGCGCGCGGGGATGATCCGCCAAGCGTCCGCAGGCATCTATTCTTGGTTGCCGCTGGGCTATAAAGCGCTGCGCAAGATCGAGGCGATTGTGCATGATGAACAACAGAAAGCCGGGGCTATTCCGGTGTTGATGCCGACGATCCAATCCGCTGATCTGTGGCGCGAGAGCGGGCGTTATGATGCCTATGGCCCTGAAATGCTGCGCATCAAGGACCGCCATGACCGCGATATGCTGTACGGGCCGACCAATGAGGAGCAGATCACCGAGATCGCGGGCGCGGGCATCCGCAGTTATCGTGACCTGCCGACGATCCTGTATCACATCCAGTGGAAATTCCGCGATGAGGTGCGGCCCCGCTTCGGGATTATGCGTGGGCGCGAGTTTTTGATGAAGGACGGGTACTCGTTCGACATCGATAAAGCGGGCGCGACGCACTCTTATAACCGGATGTTCGTAAGTTATTTACGAACTTTTGAACGGATGGGGTTAAAGGCCGTACCAATGCGTGCGGATAGCGGCCCCATCGGTGGTGATATGACTCATGAGTTTCTGATTCTGGCTGATACGGGCGAGTCTGCTGTCTTTCTGGACAGCGACATCGCCGATCTGTCGCTGGGCGGAGATAAGGTTGACTGGGAAGATGCGGCCGCGCTGCAAGGTATCGTTGACCGCTGGACCAACGGCTATGCGCGCACCGATGAGACCCATGAGGAAGCCGTGTTTGAGGCCGAAGTTCCTGAGGCGCGCCGCGTGACCGCGCGGGGCATTGAGGTCGGCCATATCTTCTATTTCGGAACGAAGTATTCGGAAGTGATGAACGCGAAGGTCGCCGGGCCTGAGGGCAGCCCTGTTGCGTTTGAGAGCGGGTCTTACGGCATCGGCGTGTCGCGCCTGATCGGGGCGATTATCGAAGCGAATCATGATGATAAGGGCATGATCTGGCCGGAAGCGGTCGCACCGTTTGAGGTAGCGGTCATCAACCTCAAACAAGGCGATGCGGAAGCGGATGCGGCATGTGAAAGCCTGTACGATAAATTGAACGCCCGTGGCTTTGATGCGCTTTATGATGACCGGAACGAACGGGCGGGCAGTAAGTTTGCCACGATTGATCTGATCGGTGTGCCCTGGAAGCTGATTGTCGGTCCGCGCGGCCTTAAAGAGGGTGTTGTTGAACTGGTCAACCGCCGCACGGGCGAGGCCGTCAATCTTTCGCCCGATGAGGCGCTTAATCGTCTGGCGGCGCAATTCGGGCGTGCTTGAAGACCGACTATATAAGGTGATCCCCTTTTGGCGTTAGATGACAACGGTAAGCAGCGACCCCGCGCGGCGGGCGGCACGTCCAGCCGCACATCTGCCTTGCGCAGTCTTGCCGAACGTGCGGCTGCCGCTGAAGAAAAGAAAAAGGGGCAAGCGCGGCCGCAGCAATCCCCTGAAGCGGTAGCGCCATCGCCAAAAACGGCCGCTGTACCGAAGACGCAGCCTGCGCCTGACCCCCGTCAAGACCCTGACCGTCCCCGTGCGTCGCTTGTGCGCAGCATGATGGAGAATATCGATCAAGGCGCAAGACGGCCCGTGTCAGGCCGCCCGAAGATCGCGCCGGAACCGGAACGCCGGCCGAAGCGTGAAGCCCCGGTGAAGTCTGCTGCTGAAATTGATGATTTCGGCGCGGCCTTCGATCAAAAACCCGCTGACCGGATCGAGCGGGCGCGTCTGGCGGCGCAGCGTGTGCGCTCGCGTGCGCGCGATGTCGCGGTTGAACCCGCCGCGCGTCAGCCGAGTGGTGACTATCAGCGTCTTGCGGATGCCAAGCCTTCCGGGACGCGGCCGCCTAAACCCGACCCGGTGCTCGCGCCCGCCCCGCAGCGGAAAGTCAAGCCGGCGGCGACGGCGCAACCTGAACCATCAGCGGTTGCCCGCAGAGCGGTGTCTGTGCCGATGGAGGCGCCTGCGCCGGCTTTGCCGCGCAGCATCAGTGTGGGCAAGCCAAAGCCTGTGCGGATTGCCAAGACGCCGATGTTCGCCGGATTCGAGTGGGACATCGCTTTCCGCTATCTGCGCGCGCGGCGCAAGGAAGGGTTTATCTCGGTCATCGCCGGGTTTTCGCTGGTTGGTATCGCGCTGGGCGTGGCCACGCTTATTATCGTTATGGCGGTGATGACAGGCTTTCGTGAGACGCTTGTCGAGCAGATCATCGGGGTGAATCCGCATGTGAACGTCGTCTCTCAGCAGGAAAAATTCGACAATTTCGATCCGCTGGCCGAGGCCATCCGAGAGGTCGATGGCGTTGTCCGGGTCGCCCCGGCGATTGAGGGGCAGGTGCTGGCCAGCAGCGCGTCGGGGCATTCAGGCGTGATCGTGCGCGGGATGCGCCGCGAGGATTTTGCCAAGCTGAAACTTGTCACCGCGCCTGAAGAAAGCGTCGGTTCGCTGGAAAACTTCCGGCGGGATAAAGGTATTGCGATCGGCGAAGGTGTGGCGCGTAAGCTGAATCTGCGCCTTGGCGACGGTTTGACGCTGATTTCGCCGGATGGCGATTTGACGCCGTTCGGGGTAACGCCGCGCTCGAAAAGCTATCCGGTGACGTATATCTTCAAGCTGGGCCTGTCACAGTATGACAGCGCCTATGTTTAT
>CALDZQ010000283.1 GCA_937944035.1 uncultured Neomegalonema sp.
GGCAGAGGTGGCAGGGATTGATATTGTCGGGCCTGAGAATGACGCCGTGCTGCGCGCGGTGGTGGCGGCCTGTGACGGGCCGGTGATTGCGGCGTGGGGAGCCTATGACCGTGTGCGTGCGCGGGTAGAGGCGGTGCGCGCACTTGTCAGGGATGGCGACCGGGTGCTGGCGTGCATGGGGTTGTCGAAGCACGGGCATCCGAGGCATCCGCTTTATCTGCGCAAGGATGCGGATTTGGAGGGGTTTGAGGAGGACGGCGTTGAGAAATCAACCGGGAGCCATGTGAATCCCGGCGCTTTTCGGTCTCCCTCGTTGAAGTGAGGAAGACCGTCGTCGCTCTGCGATCCGAGCGATTTGCGGGCCGCTGTAGTCTCTTGTTTCTTCGCGTTTTCCGAGTCGGGCAATGAACCCATTGCCCTTGATTACGCTATAGACCATCCTGAATGATCCTTATATCGTTCAGGATGGTCTATGGTTCTGGATAGTCTATGGTTCAACCTGATCGCGGATGACTCTAGGGTCGGGACGCCCGGGTATGAAGGACATCGCAATCGTCAGACCGAATACAGCGATTAGCGCGACTTCCTTCAGCGGTACGAAACAGAGCGTCAGCCATAGCGGGCTGTACCCCATATCATGCATCCGCCGGATCGAGCAGGCGACCGCGCTCCAAAGACCCATGCCAAGGAAAATAACGCCGCCGATAACACCGAACCCGACGGGGGTGGCCTGCTCACCATTCATCTGTGCTGCAACAATTGGCATCGCGATTGAAAAGACACCGATCATCAGCATCACCATCGATACGAATGTCAGCTTGGCATACCCTGCCCGCCCCAAACGGCCGTCGAATGCGAATAGGCTTTTCAACATCAAGTTCCCCCGCCGAATGCGACCCTGAGACGATCAGGGTACGCTCTCCAAACAGGGACAAACTATGCGAAAAGCGTCAATAGCGGATTAATCACAACAATTTCAGGGTGTTAAGCAGGTGATTTCTTCACGCCACGCCGATCTCGGCAAGAATCGCCCGCGCTGCGTCTGCGGGGTTTGATGCCTGCCATACGGGGCGGCCGACGACGATATGATCCGCGCCTGCGGCAATGGCTGACGCCGGGGTTTCGACGCGCTTTTGATCGCCCAATGCCGCCCCTGCCGGACGCACGCCGGGGGTTACGATCAGGCGGCCCTGCGCCTCCGGCAATGCGCGAATCGCGGCCGCTTCGCGGGGTGAGGCGATGACGCCGTCCGCGCCTGCGATAAAGGCCAGCCGCGCCCGCTCGACAACCATATCGGCGATAGCGCCTTCGCGCATGAGGCCCGCATCAAGATCATCCCGATCCAGCGATGTGAGAATGGTGACGGCAAGGATTTTAAGGCCGCTGTCCCCACGCCCCGCAGCCGCCGCCCGCACGACATGGGGATCGCCGTGAACGGTCAGGAAGTCATGCCCGAATTGTGTAAGGCCGCGCACCGCCGCCTCTACCGTTGCGCCGATGTCGAACAGCTTCAGATCAATGAATGTGCGTTTGCCGAGGTCTTTCAACTCGTTGGCCAATGCCAGCCCGCCGCCCGTGAGCATCCCCAGCCCGATTTTGTAAAACCCCACCGTATCACCCAGCTTTTCTGCCAAAGCGAGACCATCCAGAGCATTCGGCACGTCTAGGGCGACAATCAAAGCGTCGGATCGGGTTGAGCGGGTCATAATAAGTTCTCCGTTCAGTATAAAGAGCGGGTTTACTGCTTAAAGAAAACGAAAAAGTCTTTCTGTTTCAGCTATTGGGACGTATTACGCTGCAGTGCAATAAGCAAGGGAATGCAGCGATGTCTTTTTTCAGGTTCTTGGTCGGTCTCTTGATCGCAGCAGGCGTATCTTTCGGTTTGTATAAACTGACCCTCGAAAAAGGGTTGGGCGGTGACACATCGCTGGGCAAACAATCAGGCGAGCTTTCCGGTGAAACAGTTGCGGTTCGCGCGCCTGTTGAGGAGCCGAATAACGCATCAGCGGCGGACGGCTCTGCGGGTAAAGCTTCCGAAGGCGAAGCGCAGACCTTTGCGGAGCGCACGCAAGCGGCGGTTAAGACCACTCCCGATGCGGACGCGGATGGAACTGATGCCGGGGGCACAGACAGTGCGACGGACGGCGGGTCTGATATGACGCCCTCCCAGGCTACCGACACGGCAGACGCCTCTGATACAATGGCGCAAGCGGCGACTGCGGCAGCGGCAGCGGCGACCGGTGCTGCGGCAGCGGGCGGGTCGGCGGCGACGATGGTTGTTGGATCGACGGATGTGCTGGGCGCGATCACCGATGGCCGGAACTATGCGGCCGCGCGTCAGGCGATGGTTGAAGCGGGATGGCAGCCGCGCAGCCTGGACGCCGCAAGCCGGACGGCGGACATCAAAGACAGCGAAGAAGCCTTGCTTGCGCTCGGCTACGATGAGCTTGAAGGGTGCAACGATGCGGAGCGTCCGATTTGCCGCTTTGAATTTATCGACGGTGGCGACCGGATTGCGGCTGTGATTACCGCCGGTGCGGATAGCGATCCGTCGGTGATTGACGCTTTCCTGATGGATGTCAGCGCCAACTGAGAAACGTGCGACCCGCTTCATATCGCGAGCGGGTCGCCATCTTAGAGCACCCTGAACGATATAAGGATCGTTCAGGGCACTCTAACATCTTGTTTTGGCGCGTTTTCCGAGTCGGGCAATGAACCCATTGCCCTTGATAACGCTATAGACCATCCTGATTGACTCAGTCCGGACGGCCCTAGAAATCCTTCATCACTGCGGGCGAGTAGAAATGCCGCCCGCCATCGACAGCGATGATTTGTCCGCTGGTTGAAGGTGCATTCGACAGCATCACCGCCACATCACAGATTTCGTCAGCGGTCGGCCCTTTACCGACCGGGGTGCGGTTGTGCATGGCTTGAAACTGTTCTTCAGTTTGCGGGCCTGAACGTAACACCACGCCCGGCGCGATGGCGTTGACGCGCAGCTTTGGTGCGCACCCCATCGCCAGAAGCCGCGTCACATTCTCCAGCGCCATCTTCGACAGGGTGTAGGAGAAATAATCCGGCGTGAGTTGAAAGATTTTGCAGTCGATCATGTTCAAGATCCAGCCCGGACCATCAACAGCGCGCCAAAATTCCTGACTGAGAAATAAAGGCGTCTCGGCGTTCACGCGCATTTGCTCGCGGAAAAACTCAACGCTCATGGTTTCGAGATTGTCACGCTCGAACACCGATGCCGAATTTACCAGCCCCGTCAAATACGGGAAGGCATGGTGCGCTTTTGCGATGAGGGCCGGAGCCGCGTCAAGATCGCGAAGATCGGCCTTGAGGGTGACAGCGCGCCGCCCCAAGGATTCGATCTCACGCGCCACCTCCTCAGCAGCTTGCCCGGAGCCATTGTAATGCAGCGCAACGTCATAGCCTTCGCGGGCGAATCTGAGGGCCAACGCCCTGCCCAACCGTTTACCGGCGCCCGTCACAAGCACAGCCTTAGTATTATTCATCAGCCTCACCCCCTATATGGGAATAATTCAACCGATTGAATTTGCCAAGGGAGAAGCTTACGCCGCACCTTGGCCCGGCTGTGGCTGTGTCGTCAAACGGATGCTTGCGGGGCCGAACGGCGTCTCGATAGCGACCTCCGCATCGCCGTCTTCGGGGCGCGCGCCTGATTCAAGCACAGCCTTTTCAACAGCTTGACGGCCTTCATCCGATTGAAGGAACATCATCACGAATTGCTGGCGCTGGCGCTCGAAAATCTCGTCAATCCGCATAAGCCGCTGGGTCACAGCACCGCGCAGGCGGGTGAGAAGATCATCAAACAACGCGAACGACTCGGTCTTGTATTCGTTGAGCGGGTCTTTTTGCGCATAACCGCGCAGGCCGACGACCTGACGCAAATGCTCCAGCTGGATCAGGTGGCTGCGCCATTCATCGTCGATGGCGCGCAGGATCAGCTCTTTCTCGGCCGCGCGCATCCGCTCAGCGCCGATGGCGTCCGCTTTTTGCGTGGCGATACGGTCGGACTCGGCGTAGAGCCATTCGCGGATTTCATCATCAGCCACGCCCTCGCGATCCGCCTGCTCTTTGACGGGCAGTTGCTCGCCGAAGATGCCGGTCAGTTCGTTTGACAAGCCCTCCACATCCCATTGGTCCGAGTAACTGCGCGGCGGCATGTGGCGGGCGACGAGGTCATCGATGAGCGAATGACGCATATCGGTGGCGGTTTCCTGAACGTCGTCAGATTCCATCACCTCAAGACGCTGCTCGAAGATCGCCTTGCGCTGGTCGTTCATCACGTCATCGTATTTGAGGACGTTCTTACGGATGTCGAAGTTGCGCGCCTCAACCTTACCCTGCGCACGCTCGATGGCTTTGTTCACCCACGGGTGGATGATCGACTCGCCGTCTTGCAAGCCGAGCTTGCGCAGCATTGTATCCATGCGTTCGGAGCCGAAGATGCGCATCAGATCGTCTTCGAGAGAGAGGTAGAATTTCGAGCGGCCCGGATCACCCTGACGGCCCGAACGGCCGCGCAACTGGTTATCGATGCGACGGCTTTCGTGGCGTTCTGTGCCGATGATGTAGAGGCCACCCGCCGCAAGCGCGGTTTGCTTGAGTGTCTCGATCTGCTGGGTGATCTCTTTCTCGCGGGTATCGCGCTCCGGACCGTCGGGCATGTCGCCAAGCTCATGCAGCAGGCGCATTTCGGCGTTGCCGCCCAGCTTGATGTCCGTACCACGGCCCGCCATGTTGGTCGCAATGGTGATTGCGCCGGGAACACCGGCCTGCGCGACGATCTGCGCTTCCTGTTCGTGATAGCGGGCGTTGAGAACCGCGAACACCTTTTCCGACGGCGTACCGGAATCGCCGTCGTAGAGCGGTTTGAACACGTCCGGGTCGGAATAATCCTTCAGGCGATACCCCTTCTCCAACAGCATTTGCGCGAGAAGTTCGGATTTTTCGATGGAGGTCGTGCCGACGAGGGTGGGTTGGCCCTTCTGGCGGGCAACCTCGATCTCCTCAACAATCGCGCCGTATTTCTCGCGGGTGCTGCGATAGACCTCGTCATCCTCATCGATACGCGAAATGGGGATGTTGGTGGGGATCGCCACGACATCGAGACCGTAGATTTCCATGAACTCGTCCGCTTCGGTCAGCGCCGTGCCGGTCATGCCGGACAGGCGCTTATAAAGGCGGAAGTAGTTCTGATAGGTGATCGAGGCGAGGGTCTGGTTCTCCGGCTGGATCACAACGCCTTCTTTGGCCTCGATCGCCTGATGCAAGCCTTCGGAAAGGCGGCGGCCATCCATTGCGCGGCCTGTGAATTCGTCGATCAGCATGACCGAATTGTTCTGGATCATGTAGTCACGGTCGCGCAGGAATAGTTTATGCGCCCGCAGCGCCTGATTGACGTGGTGGACGACCGAGACGTTCTGCGGATCATAAAGCTGGCCGCTTTCAACGATGCCGCGCTCGGTCAGGGTCTTTTCGATCAGCTCGTTACCCTCCTCGGTGAGGGTGGCGGTGCGTTGTTTTTCGTCCACTTCGTAATGTTCCGCGCCAAGCACGGGAATCACTTCGTTGATGGCCTGATAGAGCGCGCTGGAATCCTCAGCCGGACCGGAGATCACCAGCGGGGTGCGGGCCTCGTCGACGAGGATCGAGTCCACCTCATCGACGATCGCGTAGGAATGGCCGCGCTGGACCATTTGGTCGATGGAGTATTTCATATTATCGCGCAGATAATCGAAGCCCATCTCGTTATTCGTGCCGTAGGTGATGTCAGCCGCATAGGCCGCCCGGCGCGCCTCGTCATCCATGCCGCTGAGGATCGATGCCACGGACATACCGAGCGTATTGAAGACGGGAGCCATCCACTCCGCATCGCGTCTGGCCAGATAATCGTTCACGGTGACAACATGCACGCCCTCGCCCGCCAACGCGTTGAGATAGGCCGGCAGCGTCGCGACAAGGGTTTTGCCCTCGCCGGTCTTCATCTCGGCGATCTTGCCGTCATGCAGGATGTAACCGCCCAGCAACTGAACATCGAAAGGCCGCAGGCCGAGTGCGCGCTTTGCCGCCTCGCGCACGGCGGCGAACGCTTCGGGCATCAGATCATCAAGCGTTTCGCCCTTGGCGATCCGCTCTTTGAACTCGTCGGTTTTGGCGCGCAGCGCCTCGTTCGACAAGGCAGCGAAATCCCCCTCCAGCGCATTCGCACCAAGAGCCACTTTCATTGCCGCCTTGACCTTGCGGTCATTTGCAGTGCCGAAGACTTTCTTCGCGATATTGCCGAGTCCAAGCATTTTAAGCTGTCGCCTTTCAAACGGGTCACACGCCCGCCGGGGTCACATTAATTTTGCGCCACCCAACACAGAAGGCACAAAGATTCTCTTCACTTCACCATGTAAGACCGATATGGGCAAAAAGAAGCCACGTTTCGGCGTTTATGAAGCTGTCGGAGACTTAAGCAGGGGCCAAGGGTATGTCAATGTCACCCACGGCGCACTAGCTTTGCAGACAAGAAGAACTTCTGATTCGAGGACATGTTTATGAAATACCGTCTGAAAGCCGCAACACTCGCCATCGCCACCGCGATTCCGATGTTCGCCATCGCGCAGCAGGTCAGTGAAGCCGATCTGAAAGCCGCGCTGTCGAAGCACGACGGCAGTGAAGTGCTGGCCACTGTGGGCAAACAAAAAGTGACGCTGGCCGATGCGGCGATGATCTACACGACGCTGCCGCCCGAAGTCGCACAAGTCCCCGCAGAGCAGCTTCTCAGCGGCATCACCGAGCAACTGGTGAGCGAGACGGTTCTGTACGAAAAAGCGCTGGCGGCGAAACTGGATCAATCGAAAGAGATGACCTACCGCCTGAACGCGATCCGCCGCTCGGCCCTCGCCGAAGCGTATCTGACCATCGAAATGGCCAAACGCATCACCGAAGATCAACTGCGCGCCGAATACGACGAGATGATTAAGGAATTCGGGGGCGAAGAAGAGGTGAATGCCCGCCATATCCTCGTGAAGACCGAAGATGAGGCGAAAGCGCTTGTCCAGAAGATTAAGGACGGCGCGGATTTTGCGAAACTGGCAGCGGAAGAATCCACCGGACCTTCCGGCCCGAATGGCGGCGATCTGGGCTGGTTCGGACAGGGCCAGATGGTAAAGCCTTTCGCGGATGCGGCCTTTGCGCTGAAAAAGGGTGAGGTTTCTGATCCCGTGAAAACCGATTTCGGCTGGCATGTCATCAAACTCGAAGACCGCCGCGAGCAAGCGCCGCCCCCGTTTGATATTATTGAGCCTCAGCTGCGCGCGAAAGCCTCGCAAGGCATGGCACAGGAGATCATCGCGGAAGCACGCAAAGAGGCGAAAATCTCCATCGAAGAGACCATGCCGCCCGCCTTTCTCGTGCGCCAGAGTGAAATGTTCAAAGATTGATAACCTGCGCGGAGAGTGGTGATGTCGAATGAAATTGATGCCTTGAAAGCCGAACTTGCGGCGATAAAAGGCACACCCGGCGCGATTTCACCGCTCGCCCCGACCACCTGTCAAACGTTGTCGCCTGTTGCGGGTGTAACCCTCGCGGCGGCGGCGGCAGGGATTAAATACAAAAACCGCCATGATGTGATGCTGGCGCGGGTTGCGCCGGGATCATCCATCGCCGGGGTATTCACCCGATCCTCAACCCGCTCCGCCCCTGTGCGCTGGTGCGAGGCCGCATTGGCAGCCTGTGGCGGACAGGGGAGCGAAAAGCCGTTCGTCATACTGGTGAATTCGGGCAACTCGAACGCCTTTACCGGACGGGCGGGCGAGGAGAGCACACAAGCGCTTGCCACTGCCGCCGCAACGGCGCTCGGCAGTGATCCGCAACGCGTCTTTCCCGCCTCCACAGGGGTGATAGGCGAACGCCTGCCCCACGAGCGCATTGTCGCGGTTATTGACGATCTGGCCGCCTCGCTGAGCGATGACGCCTGGATTGACGCGGCCGGTGCGATTATGACCACCGACACCTTCCCTAAGCTGGCCGGTGCGGTGACGAAGATTGACGGCGCGCCCGTCACGATCTCCGGCTTCACCAAAGGCTCCGGCATGATCGCACCGGACATGGCGACGATGCTCGGTTTCGTCTTCACCGATGCGGCCATCGCGCCGGATGCCTTGCAAACCATGCTGCGCGAGAGCGCGCAGGGCAGTTTCAA
>CALDZQ010000284.1 GCA_937944035.1 uncultured Neomegalonema sp.
CACGCTGGACGAGACGACCTACGCGCGCGAGTTGGCCCCGATGGCGGGGCATTGGCCGTGTTTGCGGATCGGGCCGCCCTGGTGGTTTTATGACAGTGCGGCCGGAATTGCGCGGTATTTTGACAGCGTGGTTGAGACGGCGGGCTATGCCAATCTGGCCGGATTTAATGACGATACGCGGGCGTTCATGTCCATTCCGGCGCGGCATGACCTGTGGCGGCGGGCGGTGGCTGTGCATTTGTCGGGGCAAGTCGGGTGCGGCTATTTCGGTCGCGATGATGCCGAGTATCTGGCGCGGGCGCTGGCGACGGATCTGGCGCGGGAGGCGTACCGGCTGTGAATCGGATCGTTCATATCGGGGTCGGTAATTTCTTTCGCGCCCATCTTGCCGATTATACGCAGCGCGCTGGCGGGTGGCGGATTACGGGGGTCAGTTTGCGTTCGCCCGTTGTACGCGACGGGCTGGCCGCGCAAGGGTTTGCCTATAGTCTGTGCGTACAGGGCGAGGGTCTGCGGGCGATTGATGTTTTGGACGGCGTTCTGGTTGCGCCGGAAGACCCTGCGGCTGTGCTGGCTGCGATGGTAAATGCGGATGTGCATGTAGTCTCGGTTACGGTGACTGAGAAAGGCTATCATCTGGCGGCGGATGGAACGCTTGATCTGGCTGACCCGTTGATTGCGGGTGATCTGGCGGGGCGGGGGCCGCGCAGTGTTATCGGCTTTTTGGCTCACGCTTTGGCGCAGCGGAAAACGCCTGTCACTGTGCTGAGTTGCGACAACCGGCTGTCAAATGGCGATGTGCTGGAGGCGGCTGTCCGGCGGTTTGCCGAGACGGTGGGGTTGACGGTGGATTGGTCGTTGGTGACGTTTCCGAATGCGATGGTCGATCGTATTACGCCTGCAACGACGGATGCGCTTCGGCTAGAAAGCGGGGACGCGATGGCGGTTCCGACGGAGGCGTTTTCGGAGTGGGTGATCGAGGACCGCTTCGCCGGACCGCGCCCCGACTGGCCCGACGTGCAGTTTGTCGATGATGTCGCGCCGCATGAGATGCGCAAGCTGCGGATGCTGAACGGGGCACATTCTTATTTGGCCTATGCGGGGGTGCTGGCGGGGCATGACCATGTGCATGAGGCAATAGCGGACCCCGTTTTGCGGAGTGTTGCGGAAGGGCTGATGGCGGAGGCTGCGCAGACCTTGCCGGATGCGGTGCGGGGGCAGGCGGCGGACTATGCGGCGGCGCTTCTTACTCGGTTCGAGAACCCGCATCTTAAGCACCGCTTGCGGCAGATCGCGATGGATGGGAGTGAGAAAATTCCATACCGCTTTGCCGATAGTCTGCGGGACTTGGACGCGCGCGGCATACCTGCGCCGTGCCTGACGCAAGCGGTTATGGCCTGGATTGCGTTTTGTGAGGCCGAGTGTGCGGCGGGGCGTGCGTTGGATGATCCTCGTGCGGACAAGATTGCGGCGGCGGTTGCGTCCGGTCAGCGGGAACGCCTGTTGGCGCTGGTTGGAATCAGAAATCTATGAAACCTGCTTTTCTGGCCGTTGACTGGGGAACGTCCAGCTTTCGTGCATGGATGATGGATCATGCGGGGATGGTTCTGGATGAGCGCGTGGACAAAACGGGCATGGCGACGCTGACGCCGGAGTTGTATCCACTTGTTTTGGCGGAGCATCTGGCGGCTTTTGGTGTCGGGGCCGACGTTCCGGTTCTTATCTGCGGAATGGCGGGGGCGGCGCAGGGGTGGCGGCAAGCGCCTTATCTGGATACGCCCGCCCGACTTTCGGACATTGCAGGGCAGGCTATCCGCGTATCCGGTGTGGCGAATGATGTGCGGATACTGCCCGGTATCGCGCAACGCCTCGCTGGTGCTTGGGATGTGATGCGCGGGGAGGAGACGATCCTGTTGGGGGCGTCGCTGCGCAGTGGGGATGCGATGATCGTATGCTTGCCCGGAACACATTCCAAATGGGCCGTGATCCGTGAAGGGCGGCTTGAAAGTTTTGACACGGCGATGACAGGCGAGGTTTTTGGCCTGCTATCGCAACACTCGACATTGTCTCATGCGCTGGCGGGGGAGTCTCCGGCATTGGGGTCGGAGTTTGAGAGAGCGGTCGCCGAGGCGCTTGCCCGGCCCGAACGCATCCTGCGAAAGCTGTTTTCAATTCGGGCGAAATCGTTACTGGCGGACGGTTGGAATGCCCCGGACGGGCTTGATCGTCTGTCGGGGTTGTTGATCGGGTTGGAGATCGCGGGGACGCGTAAGCCGGAGGATGGACCTGTGATGTTGATCGCGAGTGGTATCCATCGCGAAACATACGCGCGAGCATTCGCGGTTGCTGGGATCAGCTATGAGGCGCTGGATGCGGAGCCGCTGGTGCGGGGCGGGCTGTATCATGCGGCGTGCGCGATTTGGCCTGAGGTTTTTGACAGGGATACGGGATGAGCGGATTTACGGATACGGATCATGCATTGGTCGCGATTTTGCGCGGGATTACTCTGCCGGACGTGCGTCCCGTCATCGGCGGGCTGATCGAGGCGGGGTTTCGGGCGATTGAGATCCCGCTGAACTCCCCCGATCCGTTGCCCTGCATCGCGGAGGCGGTGCGGGTAGCCTCAGAAATGACCGCTGACCCGTGCCTGATCGGGGCGGGGACTGTGCTGACGGTGGCGGAGGTTGAGGCGGTGAGGGCGGTGGGGGGTAACGTGATCGTCTCGCCAAACGTCAATCCGGCGGTCATCAATGCCAGTGTTGAGGCGGGGATGGTCAGCTTGCCGGGCGTGTTTACGGCAACGGAGGCGCATTTGGCGCTGGCAGCGGGGGCGTCGGGGTTGAAGATATTTCCGGCATCAGTGTTGGGACCGGACGGTATCAAGGCGCTGGGGGCGGTTTTGCCAGGCGGATGCAAAGTCTACGCGGTTGGCGGTGTGGGTCCGGATGACTTTGCCGCGTATAAGGCCGCAGGCGTGTACGGGTTTGGCCTCGGCTCCAGCCTTTACAAGCCGGGAGCCGGGGCGGTTGATGTCGCCGCCGCAGGACGGGTGGCGCTGGAGGCGTTTGCGGGGCTTTAAGTTTTGGCTTTTGCCATGATGCAGAGCAGTTCGAACATGATCGTCGCGCCATTTAAGGCCGTTGTGCCGCCCACATCGAAGGGTGGCGAGACTTCGACCATATCCGCGCCCATGATGTCCATGCCAGCCAGTGAACGCACCATGCCCTGAGCCTCGCGCATTGTCAGGCCGCCCGCTTCAGGGGTTCCTGTGCCGGGCGCGAAGGAAGGGTCGAGGCTGTCTATGTCAAAGCTGATATAGACCGGGCCGTCGCCGACGAATGCTTTGGCCTCCTCCATACAGGCCCGCCAGCCTTTGTCTTCGACCTCCTCAATCATCATCACGCGCATTCCGCTGTCATAGCTGAATTGCCACATACCCGGATCGTAGAGTGAGCCGCGAATGCCGATTTGGGCGACGCGTTTGGGGTCCAGTAATCCCTCATCCACCGCAATTTTGAACGGTGCGCCGTGGTGGAAGCGTGATCCCATATAGCCGTCACCGGTGTCGCAATGGGCGTCGATATGGATCATGCCGACGGGGCCGTCTTTGGCCAATGCGCGCAGGATGGGCAGGCTGACCGAGTGGTCGCCGCCGCAGGTCAGCGGGGTGATGCCCGCCGCCTTGACCCGTTCAAATGTTGCCTGAATTTCGGCATGAGCGCCCTCAAGCTCGTAGGGCTTGCGCACCCACGCGTCACCGATGTCCATGACCTTGCAGCGCTCGAACGGTGACGCGCCGGTGGCCTGATTCACGCGCCGCATGAGGCTCGACTGATTGCGCACCTCTCGCGGGGCGTGGCGGGGGCCGGGGCGATTGGTTACGCCCAGATCATACGGAACTCCGATAACGCCGATGTCAGGGGGATCGGTTTCGAATTTCTCGTTATACGGAAGTCGAAAAAACGTTGCCAACCCTGTGAAGCGGGGACGCTGCATCGGGTCGTCGAAATCAAGAGCTTCTTTCGTATCCGTCGTCATTGGTCGTCTCCTGCACGGCGCTTAAGTCACTCCGGCAGGTTCACCATTTTCCAGACGTTTAACAAGGGCAAGAATTTCGGGGTGTGCTGTCAGGCATTCCTTGAACTGAATGCCGACGCTTCTGGGCTTTATCCACGAAAAAACACCGTTAACGGGCGGTAAATCTTGAATTTCGACGACAACGTCGCCTCCGGATTTCAAAAGATGAAGATCGGCGATGTGTATGCGGATGCC
>CALDZQ010000285.1 GCA_937944035.1 uncultured Neomegalonema sp.
ACTGCTGACAAGAAGACGTCTGCGCGTTTGTCGTATCTGGTGCAGACTCTTCGCCAGTCCTTGAGCCGCCCTATGGCTCTTTCGACGGTGTTTCGTGCCTTGTAGAGTTTCTTGTCGAACGGGTGGAAGCGCTTGCGTGTGGGGTTGTTGGGTATGACGGGCGTCGTTCCGCGTCCGAAGAGGAACTGGCGCAGCCGGTCGGAATCGTAGGCCCTGTCCGCCAGCAAGGCCGACCCCGGCGGTAGATTGACGATGAGCCGTCCGGCAACGGGCGCGTCGCCCTTCTGTCCGGGGGTGAGATCCATGATCAGGGGTCTGCCCCGGCCGTCTACGACAAGGTGGATCTTCGTCGTCCGGCCACCGCGCGAGCATCCGATACACTGCGTATCACCCCCCCTTTTGGCCCAGTCGCTGAACGCTGGACCTTTATCGAGGTGCTGTCGATGGCATGGGTGTCCGCGGGAGCGACCTGACGAAGCGCCTCGAACAGGCGCTTCCAGACGCCTCGCCGCGACCAGCGGCTCCAGCGATTGTAGATCGTCGTGGAGGGACCATAGACCGACGGACAATCGCGCCATCGGCAGCCAGATTTGAGGACGTGAATGATCCCGCTGATCACCCGACGATCATCGACGCGACGTGCCCCCGGTTGGTTCGTCGGTAGATGCGGCTCTATCGCCGACCACTGGCTATCGCTCAACCAAAACTCATGCGCCATGATCCAAAACTCCTCTCAGAGACAATGAATCACGCGAAATAAGCAAGATCAATATTTTGATTGGGTTCAGAGCCTAATCCGCGCCCTGGATGTCTAATGACAGTTCAACTTCCGGCAGTACCTTGTCCAAGCGGGCAATGGCTTCATCGGTGATGTTGAGTTGGTCAACGCTGAGGACAATCTGGCTTGGGTCGAGCAGGACCAGCGCGTTGCGTTCGCGCATGATCGTGGCCAAAACCCGCGTCACCTGACCGCGCAGCAGGGCGGAAGCCTCTTGCAGAAGTTGCTGTAAGCGGCGGCTTTCGACCTCTGCAAAGGCGCGGTTTTCGAATACCTGTTTTTCGAATGCCTGCACGCGGGTACGGAATTCTTCGCCCGTCAGGGTGGGACGCTCTTCAGCCAGGATTTGCTCTTCAAGGCGGATGGCAGCCTCGCGGTCGGCGATGGCTTTTTGGATGCGGGCGCGGATTTCAACTTTCTTTGATTGAATATCCCGGCCCGCTGCCGTCTCATTCTTGATGCGCTGCATGTCAACGATCAGGATTGGCGGATTTTCAGCGGTCTGAGCCACAGCCGGGCCTGAAAGGCCCAGCATCAACACGATCAGCCAGCGGATGCGCGCCCGTCGCATCGTCTAAAGCGGCTTCGCGCGAAGCGGATACACGTCACAGGGAATTTTCACTGAAACAGCGATCATTGAAATGCCCTAGAAACGCGTTCCCGCCGTGAAGCGGAACGTCTCATCCTCGTCACCGTCTTCTTGCGCGATCGGATAAGCGAAGTTCATGCGCACGGGGCCGAATGGTGACTGCCAGAACAGGCTGGCCCCGACGGAGGCGCGGAACTTGGCGCTGTCATCGACATCGACGGTCGAGGTCACGACGCCGTTCTCATCGGTGATGTTATAGCTGGTGTTATCCAGCCCGAACAGCGTACCCGCATCCGCAAAGACACCGCCGGCGAGGCCGTATTCTTCGGGCAGGGGCAGCGGGAAGGTCACTTCGGTACGCGCAATAGCGTAGAATTTGCCGCCCAGCTTATCGCGTGTCAGCGGATCTTCCGGCCCCAGTCCCGCGCTTTCAAAGCCACGGAACGAGTCGCCGCCAAGGAAGAAACGGTCGGAAATATTCGGCTCATAATCGCCAAATCCGACGATTGCGCCACCGGCCAACTCGATACTGCCCACCACTTCATCAGAAATCAGGCGCTGATACGCTTTCGCCGAAACTTCGGTTTTGATGTAGCGCGTGTCGCCGCCAAGCCCGGCAAAATCCTGATCCAGACGCAACAGATAGCCCTTGTTGGGTTCAATCGTGTCATTGCGGCGGTCATGGGTCAGCGTATAGCCGACGGCGGAGGTGATGTTTGATCCGATGTCGTCGCGGATCAACTGTGATGCATTGATCGGCACATCGATGATCTCATCCTGCGAAATCCGGTAGCGCGTCGACAGGCGGGTATAGCGGCCCAGCGGGAAGCTCAGGCGCGGTGTGAAGCCCGTGTTGCGCACGTCGAAGGATGACGTGTCCTGATCGTCGGTTTCGCGGCGATAAATATCAAAGCCCGCCGCAACATCGCGGTCGAGGAAGCGCGGCTCTGTAAAGCTGAGGTCGTAGAGCTGGCTGGAGCCTGAAATCCGTGTGCGGGCGCGCAGGAACTGCCCGCGTCCGAGCAGGTTACGCTCGGTGATGGAGACCTCACCGGAGACACTGTCCGATGTGGAGAAGCCCAGACCAAAGCTGATCTGCCCCGTCGATTGCTCCTCAACCTGCGTATTCACGATAATCCGGTCCGGTGCGCTGCCCGGTTGTGTGGTGACATCGACGGTGCGGAAAAAGCCCAAGCCCCGGATGTTTGAGCGGGAGCGGCGCACTTGCAGTGCGTTGAACGCATCCCCCTCAACCAATTCATATTCACGGCGTACCACACGGTCGAGCGTGCGCGAGTTGCCGATGATGTTGATCCGCTCAACAAAGACCCGCTCGCCTTCGTTCACTTCAAATGTGAGACCGACGGTGCGGCCTTCGGTGTTTTTGTCCGGAACCGTGTTGATCTCGGTAAACGCATAGCCCAATTCGCCCAAGCGCAAGGTCATCGCACTGACACTGTCGTCTATATCGGTCAGGCTGTAGGGATTGCCTTCACGGGCGACGATCAGAGAGCGCAGCTCCTCAACATCGACACCTTCGGCATTTGACACGATGTCAATGGAGCCGAAATCGTATTCCTCGCCCTCATTCACCGTGAAAGTCAGGAAAAATCCCTTCTTATCCGGCGATAATTCGGCAACGGCGGAGAGAACCTCAAAATCCGCAAGACCGCGCGCAAGGTAGAAGCGGCGCAGCAATTCCTTGTCGAGTTCGAGGCGGTCGGGATCGTAGGTGTCTGTCGAGGACAGGAAGTTCAGCAGACTCGATTCGTCTGTCGAGACCACACGGCGCAAGCGGCGGTCGGAGAATTTGGTGTTGCCGATAAAGCGCAAGCTCTCAACGCCCGTTACCGCGCCCTCGTCAATCTCGAAAACCAGATCGACGCGGTTTTGCGGCAGTTCGATGATTTTCGGCTCGACGCTCGCGGCATAGCGGCCCGTGCGGCGGTATTGCTCCAGCAGGGTATCGGCATCCGCTTCGGCCTTGGCGCGGGTATAGACGCGGCGCTCGCGGCTGGTCAGCAGGCTGCGAAGGGGATCATCGTCGATCCGCTTGTTACCCTCGATGGAGATCTGGTTGATAACCGGATTTTCTTCGACCATCACGACCAGCGCGCTGCCGCGTTGTTCGATCCGCACGTCTTTGAACAGGCCCGTGGCAAACAGGGCGCGGACGGAGGCGTTGATCTCGGAAGGCGTCGCCGTCTGGCCCTGCTTTACGGTCATGTAGGACAGCACGGATGCGGGTTCGATCCGCTGATTGCCTTCGACGATGATCTGGCTGACGCCGGCATTGAACGGCGCGGCATTAATCAGTGCGCTGGAGGCGGGTTGGCTAAAACCCTGTTGAATGGTGGTCGGCTGCACGAAAACAGGCTGCGAGATGCCAGGCTGTACCGCCGTGGTGCTTGGCGCACCGGTCCCGAATCCGGGTGTCACCGCGCCGAATGTCTGGGCGGCGGAAAAGTTTGGAATGGCCCCTGCCGCGAGTGCCAATACAGCTGCTATCGCGGACGTTCCCAAGACTTTACGCATTCAATCCTCCATCGGCCTTCTTGCCGAATCTTTTCTTAACCATTTTCCGCACAGCTTAACGTCCCAATGCGGGAAATCACTAGAGCATTTTGTTTTAGCGCGATTTCCAAGTCTCGCGAAGTGTGACCACTCAACTCGAAACCGCTTTAGCGCATTATGTCATTATAGGTCGCAAAGATCATCAACATCATAACAAGCGCCAGACCTATGGTCAGTCCGATCTCCTGCGCCTTTTCCCCCAACGGCTTACCACGGATAGCTTCTATGCCATAAAAAAGTAAATGACCCCCATCAAGAACCGGGATCGGGAATAAATTAATCAATCCAATTGAAGCGGATAAAAGAGCCGTTAACTCGATCAGTGATCCCCAACCCTGCTGCGCGGCCTGCCCTGAGACTTCGGCAATGCGGATTGGGCCGCCGAGATCAGCGGTATCGCCCCGCCCCCCGAACATTTCATAGATAAAGAACAGCGTGCCCGCGATGACGTTATACGTTCCGGTCGCGCCCGCTTTGAGCGCATCGACAGGGCCGAGCGTTTCCGTGGCCGATCCCATGCCCAGCGACTGTGAACTGTAGATGCCCACCAGCCATTCCACCACGATTTCACCTTCGGCATTGCGCGTCTCTGTGCGGCGGGGGGTCAGTTCAAACGTGAAAGACTCGCCGTCCCGCATCACACCAACATCCACCGGTGCGCCGTCGCCCTCGATAATAACGGTGCGCATCTCGTTAAAGATGCTGATTTTCTTGCCGTTGATCTCGACGATCTGATCGCCGGGTTCAAGCCCTGCCTCATCTGCCGCGCTGCCCGTTTTGGTGCGCTCGACGATGATCGGCGGCATGTATGTCATCGGCAGGGTGATGATCGAGCCGTCGCGCTCGACTTCAATGTCGTATTCCGTGCCCGCGCCGTTGATGACGATGGTGGCGAAATCGCCAAAAGTTTCGACCGTCTCACCACCCACCGCATTGATACGGTCGCCGACTTCGAAACCGGCCCGTGCGCCCTCCTGATCCTCAGCGACAGAGCCGACAACAGGCTTTCCGCTGGATACACCCGCTGTCATCGCGACGGCGGCGATCAGGAGTGTGGACAGGATGAAGTTGAAGACAGGCCCGGCGGAAACGATTGCCGCACGGCGGGGCAGGCTGGCGTTCGGAAAGGCGGCGGCGCGCTCTTCCTCGGTCAGCGTCTGTAAGGTTTCGTCATCAGCTTGGGCGCTGGCCGCATCGGCATCGCCGCGAAACTTGACGTAGCCGCCAAGCGGGATCGGGCAAATTTTCCAGCGTGTGCCGCGTTTGTCGTTCCACCCCATAATCTCCGGCCCGAAGCCGATGGAGAAAACATCCGAATGCACCCCGCACCAGCGGGCGACGATATAATGGCCGTACTCATGGACGGCGACAACGACGCCC
>CALDZQ010000286.1 GCA_937944035.1 uncultured Neomegalonema sp.
TCCGGTGGTGACAACGGTTCGAGCAGCTCTTCGAGCGGTGCGTCTTCAAGCTCTTCGAGCGGTGGCATGACATCGTCGGGCATGACTTCGAGCGGTGCGACATCAAGCACGTCGAGCGGCATGACTTCGAGCGGTGCAACATCGAGCACTTCGGGTGGCACGACTTCGAGCACGTCGAGCGGTGGTATGACCTCCAGCGGCATGACATCGTCGGGCATGACTTCGAGCGGCATGACATCGGGAATGACCACGTCATCCTCGTCGAGCGGCGCAACATCGTCGGGCGCAAGCAGCAGCGGCGGCGCTGGCCAGGTTCCAGAACCTGCTCCATTGCTCCTGATCGCTCTCGCAGCTTTCGCCGGCTTCTTCCGCCGCAAGAAAGCCTAAGCGCTAAAACCTGAGTGACGAAAAGGGGCCTTTCGAGGCCCCTTTTTTATGGGGATTTTTCCAGCGGATTTCGACGCAATGGGAAAAATCATCTTATTAGATGAAATTTATCGCTGAATACATTATGTTACACGCATGAAAGCGCCCCGCTATAAAAACGTATTTTGCGCCGCAGAGCCGCGCTTGTCAGCGCTGGTCGAACTGTGCAAATCCGATATGTACGCTTCCGAAGTCTGGCTTTTCGGCAGCAGGGCCAGAGGCGATAGCCACGCTCATAGCGACTGGGATATTCTCGCCGTCATACCTGATGATGCCGCTGAAGATGCCGACAGTCCGATTTGCGCTTATCGTTTACGCCGCAAATCAGGGCTTCCCGCTGACCTGTTGACAGCGCGACAAAGCGAATTTTTGAGCGCAAAAGACACGGTGAATACCATCAGTCACACCGTTAAACGCGAGGGTATCCGGCTCGATGTCTAAAGCACGGGTCATTGGTTCTCATGTGAAACTCGCGCTTGATGATCTGCTGAGTGTCAAAACGCTCGGATTTTCCGACCGCAACTCAGTGATGTTGCTCTTTTACGCCGCAGAAAATTTGTTGATGGCCGTTTTGACTTCCGAGGATACGGATGTAGGCAGCTTACGCCGGAAGATCGGCAACCACCAACTCGACCGGATGATTGATGAGTTGCCCCATACATGCAGTGTGAAGCGGGATTTCGTGCAGGTTTCCGAGCTGACCGCCTACGCCACCACCTACCGCTATCCGACACCGGGTGGTCGGATTCCGGTGTCTCCCGCGCAGGATGACGTAGGGAAATGGTACCGGGATCTGATCGGTATCGTGAATAGCTGTACACATCATTTTCGGATCAATCCGAACGACGCCGAACCCGTTGCAGGCTACGACGGACCTTTCAGGTAAGCTTCAATCTCCACTCAATCCGGGCCGCTTACAATCGCCGTGAGTTTTGCGGCAGTCTCATCGTCAATGCGGTCCGCCGAGAGGGCGAGGGTGATGCTGCGGGTGGCGTGGGCGCGGTAGAAGGTGAGGGCTTCGGGGGAGAGGGCGGATAGCGCCTCGATATGGGCTGTCACCGAGCCGAGATCACCGCGCGAGATCGGGCCGGGCATGGTGGGGGCGATGCCGCCCTGCTCCATCGCGTCGGCGGTGGCGCGGATCATGGGCAGGGCGACGGCCAGCACGTCGGCTTCGGTGGCGTCCCACTGGCTCCAAACGGTTGCGATTTCGGCCATCAGGCCGTGGATGAAGCCCGCCGCGTAGCCTGCACTGGCGTGATAGAGCGCGCGCTTGCCGGGGGGCAGGCGGTTGGGGCGGCAGGCGAAATCCGTGACCATCTGTTCGAGCGTTGCCATCAGGGGCGGCTGGGCTTCGATGGTGATGGTGCATCCGGCGAGGGGGGATTTGGCGGCGTCCGGCGTGACCTTGAACGAGAAGCTTTGCAGCGGGTGGAAGCCGCCGGTCATCGCGCCCGCAGTGGCGGCGGGGGCCAGCGCGCTGACTTCGGTTGCGCCGGAGCAATGCACGACCGCTTGACCCGCCCGCCATGTCAGCGAGCGGGCGACCGGGGCGATGGCATCGTCGGGGACGGTGAGGAAGATGAAATCGCAGGAATCCGCGAGGTCTTGCGGGCTGAGTGCGGCGCATCCGGTGAAATGCGACGCGAAGTCTTGCGCCGAAGCGGGGGAGCGGCTGGCCGCCGCCGTGACGGGGTATCCGGCTTTGGTGAGGGCGACCGCGAGGCCGTGGGCGATGCGCCCCGCACCGATAAAGCCGATTTTCTGCGGGGCCAACACGCTCAAGCGAGGGCTTTGTTGAGGTTTTCGTCGATCTTATCGAGGAAGCCCATCGTGGTGAGCCATTTTTGCTCAGGCCCGACGAGGAGGGCTAGGTCTTTGGTCATGTCACCGCTTTCAACGGTGGAGACGCAGACTTTCTCCAGCTTATCGGCGAAATTGGCCAGCGCCGCGTTATCGTCGAGTTTGGCGCGGTGCTTGAGGCCGCCCGTCCATGCGAAGATCGAGGCGATGGAGTTGGTGGAGGTCGCCTTGCCCTCCTGATGATTGCGATAATGGCGCGTGACCGTGCCGTGGGCGGCTTCGGCCTCGACGATTTTGCCGTCGGGGGTCATGAGTTGCGAGGTCATCAGGCCGAGCGAGCCGAAGCCTTGCGCGACGGTGTCGGACTGGACATCGCCGTCGTAGTTTTTGCAGGCCCAGACGTAGCCGCCGGACCACTTCATCGCGCAGGCGACCATGTCGTCGATCAGGCGGTGTTGGTATTCGATGCCGGCTTTTTTGAACGCGGCCTCGAATTCCTCCTCGTAGACCTGTTGGAACAGGTCTTTGAAGCGGCCGTCATAAGCTTTGAGGATGGTGTTTTTGGTGGACAGATAGACGGGCCAGCCGCGATTGAGGCCGTAGTTGAGGCTCGCGCGGGCGAAATCCAGGATCGACTGGTCGAGGTTATACATGCCCATCGCGACGCCAGCGGAGGGGGCATCGTACAGCTCGTGTTCGATGGTCTCGCCGTCTTCGCCGACGAATTTGATGGTCAGCTTGCCCTTGCCGGGGAAGCGGAAATCGGTGGCTTTATACTGGTCGCCGAAGGCGTGACGGCCGACGACGATGGGCTGGGTCCAGCCGGGGACGAGGCGCGGGACGTTGGAACAGATGATCGGTTCGCGGAAGATCACGCCGCCCAAGATGTTACGGATCGTGCCGTTGGGGGAGCGCCACATTTTCTTGAGGCCGAACTCCTCAACGCGCTGTTCGTCGGGCGTGATGGTCGCGCATTTGACGCCGACGCCGTGCTTCTTGATCGCCTCCGCCGCGTCGATGGTGATTTGGTCCTCGGTCCGGTCACGCTCCTCGATGCCGAGGTCGTAATAGTGCAGATCGATGTCGAGATAGGGCAGAATCAGCTTTTGCTTGATGAAATCCCAGATAATGCGGGTCATCTCATCGCCGTCGAGTTCGACGACGGGGTTGGCGACTTTGATCTTGGACATGGGGCTGATCCTTGAGGCTGAAAGTGAATACTGAGAAAGACTGCGGATACGGTCGATTATGGCGACCCGTCCGGTTACAGAGCTACGCGGCCCGCCACGGGTTGGCCAGTGGCACGCCCAGACCTTTGAAATCTGCCGTGTTGCGTGTTGCAACGGTCAGGGCGCGGCTGGCGGCGGTTCCGGCGATGAGGGCGTCGCCGAGATGGAGCACCCGTCCGCCGGCGCGCGCCTTGGCACGAAGGTCGGATGCCGCGCGCGCCGCTGCGCGGTCAAGCGGGATGATCCGGTCCTCGTAATTGGCGACCAATGCCGTGATCGCAAAAGTCAGGTTATCCCTGCGCTGTCCTTCGGGGAGGAGATTCAAGCCATAATCCAGTTCATGCAGGACGATTGTGCAGAGCCACAGATCGGGTTGGTTGTTGAGGAAGGCGACGACATTGGAATCCGGAATTGGTCGCGTGAGTTCCGAGATCACATTTGTGTCGAGCAGGAAACCCGTCATTCGACGTGATCCTCCTGAAACGGTATCTCACGCTCCGGTTCGCGTCTGTCCGGAACGGGAAGGTCGGCCCCCGCCGGAATATTCTCGACGAGCCATCGCCCCAAGACCGGAGCGCCGTTCCCCGCCTTCGTTAGCGCACGCCACTTATCAGCCGGAACCACGACATAGGCGTTCTTCGTGCCGATCGTCTGCGGCCCCTTCTCGGAGGCGAGGCGCAGGATTTCGGACAGCCGCGATTTCGCTTCCGC
>CALDZQ010000287.1 GCA_937944035.1 uncultured Neomegalonema sp.
TTCCTTGTCCTCGGGAGGACTGGATCATGGGATTATCGCTATCATCGGATATTCGCCGAAGGTTTGAGCGTCTGATTGCAGAACGTCTGAGCGGGCGTGCGGCTGCGCGGCAATTGCTGATCTCGCCTGCGAGCGGAGTGCGTCTTGCGGCGAAGCTGCGCCGTGGTGAGACCCTTGCCCCTATGAAGCAAGGCCGTCCTGCCGGGCAGGGCAAGCTCGGCCCATACCGTGGCTTTCTAACGGAACTGGTTGAGCAAGACCCTGACATCACCCTCGTCGAGTTGCGCGATGCGCTGGACATGGCGGAGGGCGTGAAAGTCCACGTCGCCTCGATCGCCCGGATGCTGATCCGGCTCGGCTACACGTATAAAAAAAATCGCTGGAAGCCGCCGAACGGCGCAAGGCCCGTGTCCGGCGCAGACGTGCCGAATGGATCGGACAACGCCTTCCGGTGATGCGCCAAACCCCGGAACGCCTCGTCTTCATTGACGAAACTTCCGTGAAGACCAACCTCACCCGCTTGCGGGGGCGTTCGCTGAAAGGCGAGAGGTTGCCCGGCGATGCACCATTCGGTGCCTGGGGCACCCAGACGTTCATCGCAGGCCTGACCGCTGACGGCCTCATCGCCCCTTGGGTCGTGAACAGGCCCATGAATGGCGAGGCTTTCGTCACCTACATCCGAACCCAACTTGTGCCAGTGATCCAGCCGCGCACCGTCGTGATTCTCGACAACCTGTCGGTTCACAAGAACGTCGATGCCGCAGAGGCGTTGCGAGAGGCAGGATGCTGGTTCTTGTTCCTGCCGCCGTATTCGCCGGACTTGAACCCCATCGAAATGGCATTCTCGAAACTCAAGGCACATCTCCGTCGGATCGGAGCCAGAACATTCGACCAGCTTGTGACGGCTATTGGCGATATCTGCGATCTCTTCACACCAGACGAATGCTGGAATTACCTCGAAGCAGCAGGGTATGCCTCAGATTAAACGCGAAGCGCTTTAACGGCCTTTGGTGCTGACTCTTTAAAAATCCCTTCCCCGCACCTGATGCTGGGTCTTTCTCAGCAAAGCACTCTCGCCCAACTGACCCCGCATCGGAGTGCGGGGAAGGGAAAATGGTAAGGTCAGTATTCAAGGCCGTTGATATTACTCCACATCCTTACGCAAAAGCGTGTCGCGGATGGAGGCGGGTTCTTCCTCAGGTTTCGGCACGGCCGGCCATTCGGGGGTCACGAGGCCCGCTGAGATCACCAGCTTCGCCGCATCCTCGACGCTCATATCCAACAGTTTTACATCCGCGCGGGGCAGGAACAGCAGGAAGCCGGAGGTCGGGTTCGGGGTGGTGGGCAGGAACACGCTCACCATCTCCGGCGTGTCTGCGCGGGTGAGGATTTCCCCCGATGTCTCGGTCGTCACAAACGCAATCGCCCAGATACCCTCGCGCGGGTATTGGATCAGACAGACCTTCTCGAAATTCGCCTTGCCACCCTGCGCGAAGATCGTCTCGACAATCTGTTTGAGCGCGTTGTAAATGGAGCGGACAATCGGCATCCGGTCCACAAACCGCTCGCCGATCCTGAATAACTGCCGCCCGAACAGGTTCTTCGTCAGCGCGCCAAGGCCCGCGACGAAGAAGAAGAAGACCACCACGCCGAAACCGGGCAGGGAAATCGGCAGGTAATCTTCGAGCTTGTAAACGATCGGGACCAGCGGCAGGACGCGGGCGTCGACGAATTCGGCGAAGGTCCAAACCAGATAAATCGTGATCGAGATCGGTGCGAAAATCACGAATCCGGTCAAGAAGTTAGAGCGCAGATTTACCCAGGCGCTCTGCTTTTTGGCAGGCTCCAGAAAAGTGATCGTGCGGCTTTCATCCTGTTTGGGATCGTCGTTATTCATACCACCCGATTATCCGTCTGACTGCTTCATACGCTGCGCTGCACAATGATCTAATACCCCCTGGACCGTTCCACAACATTAATGAAAGGCTTTCCGGCCTCATAAAGTTCGATTTGTTCGACAATCACCTTCGCCGCCGTGGGTATCCGTGTCGCACTTGCGATGTGCGGGGTGATCGTGACCGAAGGATGGTCCCAATACGGATGAGAGTGTGGCAGAGGCTCTTCGTTGAACACATCCAGCGTCGCACTGGCGATTTTTCCGCTGTCCAGCGCGGCCAACAGCGCCTCATCATCGATAATCGGCCCGCGCGCCACGTTGATGATATGCGCGCCATCGGGCAGTGCATCAAGGCGCTGCGCGTCGAACAGGCCCGTGGTCAGCGCGGTCAGCGGGACGAGGATCACGACGATGTCCGCCTGTGCGATGATACCCGCCAATCCCTGATCGCCGTGGAAGGTTTTGACGCCGGGGATTGTTTTTTCACTGCGGCTCCAGCCCAGCACGTTGAAGCGCAAGGTTGCCAGCTTTTGCGCCAGATCGACGCCCAACGCGCCCAGTCCCAGCACGGCGACCCGCCGGTCCCGCGACAGGGGCGGGGGTGCGTTCGTCCATTCTTTGCGCGATTGCTGCGCGCGCTGGCCGTCCATCCCAAGATGGATGCGCATGATATGGCCGACACAGTAATCGGTCATCCCCTCGGTCAGACCCGGCTCGACCATGCGCAGCAGGTTGGGGGATTTGGGCAGGGTGGGGTTTTCCAGCAGGGTCTCGACCCCGGCCCACAGCGACTGTATCGCCGGAATGCGGGCATAGGGTGTTAAGTCCTGAACGGGACCGCTGGGTTCATACAGCATCATGTCAATGCGCGCCGGGTCCGTGCCGTCAATATCTGCGGTAATGTCGAGATCAGGGCGCAGCGCGCGGATCGCGCCCATCCACGCCTCAGCGTCCCGCGTTTTTCCGGCATAAAGAACACATGTCATGATTTTTTCCCATCCGTCATATTGCTGACGAGATAGCCCGTCAGCAGGACGTGGCGTCAAGGACCATTTCACGTTAAGCATTCATTAACGCGGGGCTGGCATCGACTGGAAGAAAAGGAATGCTGCTATGTTGAGAACGACTGTTGTGAGCCTGTTGGCGCTTGGATGCGCCCTGTCCCCTGCGATGGCGCAGAATGTGTTGTGGGGTGAGTCGCAATCGCCCTCGTTGCAAGGACAACAGCAGCCCTTTATCGGACAGCCGCAAATCCAGTATCAGCCCGCTCAGGCGCAGCCTTCCAGCCCGCCGCTGTACTATGAGACAGTGCCGCAATCGCCGCCCCCCGTTTATGTCGAGCCCCAGGAGCAGGTGCAGCCGGTCTATCGCGCGCCCGCCCCTCAAACCGCGAGGCCCGGCGTGGGTGTCCAAGTGTTCCGCGCGAATCCCCAAATTCAGCCCCAAACTCAACCTCAAGCGCCGCGTGAGTTTCGCGTCTTGCGTCAAGCGGAGCCTCAATTCCAGCCCGAACCGCAGCGCCCTGTCATAATTGCGCGTCCGGAACCTCAACCCGTTCAGCAGCCTCCCGCGATCGTGCAAGATGCGCCGCAAGTGCCGGAACCCGCGATGGCGGTTGTGACGCAGCGTCCGCCGTCTGCGCCCCCCGCCCCCGCGCAGCAAAATGGCGCGGTGGGTGAGTTTTCCGCCGAATTGATGCGCATCGTCGAGCTTGGCGAGCGCTATCGCGCGGCCAGCCCCGGCTTTTTGGAAGATCTCAAGGCGCTTGCGGTTAAATATGAGGGCTTGTCGGCTGATGTGGCAGTGATGGCGGCTGCGCAACCCGCAGCGGCAATGCCCGCGCCGCCGCCGCCCATGCCGCCCGTAACCGCTGTTCCGCCAAATTCGCGTGTCCCGGTCGGGCCACCGCGCGCACCGGAACAGCCTGTCGTGGCGATGGTCGCGCCTGAGCCGGTTCAGCCCGCCCCGCCGATGGCCGTTTTGACGCCGACCCC
>CALDZQ010000288.1 GCA_937944035.1 uncultured Neomegalonema sp.
ACACCAAACCCCAGCCCGAACGCCAGAGTCACCACGGTTGGTTGCAGGAACAGCGCCTGACGGCTGGTCTCGTACAGCAGCGGCGCAAGCCCTCCCACCGTCGTCAAAGTCGTCAACAAAACCGCCCGCAAGCGATCCACCGCCCCCTCAACAATACTCGGCATCATCGCGCGCTTTTCGGCGTATTCGTCGATCGTTGTGACCAGCACGATGGAATCGTTGATGATAATCCCCGTCATCCCGATCAGCCCGACCACCGAGAACATGCTCAACGATATACCCCACCAGTAATGCCCCCACATCGCCCCGATCAGGCCGAACGGAATCACCAGCATCACCACCAGCGGGCGCGTCCATGAGGAGAAAACCCAGCACAGCGTGAGGTATATCCCCGCCAGACACATCATAAAGCCCAGCAGCGCATCGCTCAGGAACTCGTCCTCGTCCTGCGACAAGCCCGCCATGACGTAAGACACACCGTATTTGGAGGCAATCGCCGGAAGGATCGTCCCCTCCAGCACCTCATACACAGCGGCCTGTGCGCCGGGGCTTTCGTCAATCTCGCCCGTGACAGCCGCCGTGCGCAGCCCGTCCTGCCGCCTGATCGACGCAAAGCCCTGCCGTGAGCGGATTTCCACAATCTCGCCCAGCGTCACAATCGCCCCGCCCGGCGCGCGGATATACGCCCGGTCAAGATAATCCGCCCCGATTTCCGCATCCGGCGGTTTCACGGTGACGGTCACCTGCCGCGAGTTGCGGGCAAACTCCGCCGCATCAATCCCGCTCAACCGCGCCCGCAATTCGCGGCCCAGCGTTTGCGTGGTAAAGCCCAGCGCCTCCCCGCGCGGGGTCAGGCTCAGAATCAATTCGACCTTGTCATAGGTCAGCGTGTCATCCAGACCGGACACACCGGGCAGATCTTTAAGGCCCGCTTTCAGCGCCTCGGACGCCGCCTTCAGCGTCTCCGCATCCGCCCCGGCAAAGCGCACATCAATCGCGTCACCCCCCGGCCCCGCCCGCGCGCTGCGCAGGGAGAACAGCTCAACCTCCGGCGCGACATTGATCTCCGCATCCCATTCACCGAGGAACTGATACGAAGAATAGGGCCGCAAATCCGCATCGATCAGCGCCGCCTGAAACCCGCCGATCAGGTCTTTGGGTTTGTTCTCCCCCGCCGAAGACCGCCAACCGACCGTCCCGCCCAGCGTGGCTTGCGAAAAATCGAGCGGGGCCGTGCCGTAGCGTTCCTCGTACCGCTTGTTCACCACGTTCAAGGCGCGGTCCATCTCGTCCAGCATCGCGCGGGTATCCTCGCGCTTTGTACCGTTTTGCATGACGACATTGGCCGAAATCGTGCCTTGTTCGGGCGGCGAGAAAAACTCCCAACGCACCGTGCCGTCCAGCAGCATCGACACCGCAATAAGCAACGCCGCGATCGCCCCTGAAATCGTCAGATAGCGCAACCGAACGACCCACGTGATGAAAGGTCGGAATATCCACTCGCGGAACCAGCGGAACCCGACATTGAACAAGCGGCTCGGCAGATCATACCAAGGCTCGGCATTCTTGGCCGCAAGCGCATGGCGCATATGGGCCGGCAGAATAAGGAAAGACTCGATCAGCGAGGCGATAATCACCGCACAAACCACAAACGGAATCGCCCCGATCAACGAGCCGAACCGCCCGCCGACCGCCATCAATCCGGCGAAGGCGATCACGGTCGTAATCGACGCGCTGACCACAGGCCCGGCCATCCTTCGCGCGGCAGTCGCGGCTGCGCCGGAAGGGGAGTATCCCTTTCGCCGCAAGGCATCCGCGTGCTCACCCACCACAATCGCATCATCGACGATGATACCCAGGCTGATAATCAGCCCGAACATCGAAATCATATTCAGCGTCTGCCCGCTCGCATACATAATCCCCAGCGTCGCGGCGATGGAAATGGGAATACCCGCCGCCACCCAGAACGCCGTGCGCGCCGACAGGAACAGGAACAACAGACCCAGCACGAGCAACAGACCCGTTGCTCCGTTGCGGATCAGCATTCCGAGGCGATCCTTGATCGGCTCCGCCCGCGAACGGCCCCAGACGATTTCCACGTCTTTGGGCAGCGTGGCGCGGGTTTCGTCGATCACCTTCTCGACGATTTCCTGAATGGCGAGCGCATCGCCGCTGGAGTCCCGCTCAACGCTGATGATGATGCTGGGGACGCCGCCCCGAAAAACCTCGACCCCGTCCTCAAACCCCGCATCGGTGATCGTCGCCACGTCCCGCAGGAACAGCTGCGAGCCGTCCGCCAGCGCCCGGATGGGTGTCGAGCCGATCTCGCCAATCGTCCGCCGGTCCTCGCCCGCACGGATGCGCAGGTCACGCGCTTCAACATCGCCCGTCGGCACGCCCGTCGCCCGTCGCGTGATCGCATCGGCAACCTCGGTGAGGGTCAGATTGTGGCGCAGCAGCGCCTCTTCGTTCGGCTTAACGAGGATTTTGCCTTCGGGAATACCGCTCACGGAGGTTCGCGGCACACCGGCGGCGAACAGGCGCGCGATGAATTCATCGGAGTAATCGGACAGCCTGTCGATCCCGACATTGCCCGTGATCGCCACATCCACCACGCGGTCACGATAGACTCCACGCCGCACCGTCGGTTCTTCAATCTCTTCGGGCAGCGTGCTGATCGAGTCGACCGCCGCCTGCACCTCGTCCGTGGCGCGGCCCATATCCCAGCCGTCCTCAAACGTCATGACGATGCTGGCGGACCCTTCACGTGAGCTGGAGTTGACCTCCTCGACACCGGGAATGGCCAGCAGCGGCGGTTCGATATTGGCGACGACGCCCTCATCAACATCCTGCGCACCCGCACCCTGCCAGACAACGCTGACGGTGACGGTATCGCGCACTCTGTCAGGAAAGAACTGCGCCCGCAGCTTGTTCGCCGCATAAAAACCGGACAGCAGCATGAGCATGAGCAACAGGTTCGCCGCCGTGCGATGCCGCACGAAATAGCCCAGAAACCCTTTGCCCGCATCATCGGGATTGTCTTTGACGCCGATCATTCCGATTTCGCCTCCGGCTTACCGGGCCGTCCACCGCCCTCGCCTCTGCCTTCGCCTTTACCTTTGCCTTCACCGCTCCCTGTGCCGTCGGGTTTGCTTCCGTCTTCAGGCCGTCCGCCACCCTCACCCTTGCCGGGGCGGCCCCCGCCCTCCGGCGGACCACCGGACTTGCCTCCCGCGCTGGAAATAGCCCGCGCAGCGCGGCGTTTGCGGCGTTCAGCGGCAGCCTTTTTCTCTTCTTCCTGCGCGATTTTCGCTTCCTCAAAGTTCTGCACCTTGATGCCGGGGCCAAGCTGGGGCCGCAATTCGGCAACGATCCGCTGCCCGAACGGCGCATCCGCGATAATCAGCGAATCCGCAAGGCGGCGCATAACCTTGACCGTGACAACAGACAGGCGATTATCGTCGCCGATTATGAATATCCGCCCGTCTTCCGTCGCGGCACGGGCCGGAATTTCGGCCACATTCTGCAAAGGCGGCTCGGTAATGCGGATGCTGACGAAATCACCGGGGCGCAATGGCGAGCCTTCCCTGCCGGAGATCGTCGCATAAACCGTGCGCCCGCCTTCGGTCTGTGTGGTTGCCGCGATCCGGTCCAGCACAGCGTCCGTCTCGATCTTCCGGTCCCCCAGAGACAGCCCAACCTCCGCCTTCAGCGACAACAACCGCCCGCTGCCATCCAGAACCCGCGCAAACTGCTGATCGCTCAGACGAAACGCCACTTCCAGCGAGTTCAAATCAATCAACCGCCCCAGCGTCTCGTTGCTGCTGACCAACCGCCCCAGCACCGCCGATGTTTCGGTCAGAACCCCGGC
>CALDZQ010000289.1 GCA_937944035.1 uncultured Neomegalonema sp.
TCCTCAAAATGCGCCAGCCGCGCCAGCGCCTCCCGATGCGCGGCATCCACATGGGCGTCATGGGGATGCTCGAAATCATACGACACAATTCCCCGCGCCAATTCCGGCAAGGCATCGCGCGCATGGCCCATCTCGAACGGATTGAACGACATGATCGCCGAGGTTTCAACACAGCCCAAATCGCGCACCGTCTCACAGACACGCCGTGACAGCGCCCCGTCCGTCGGCCCGAACGCGCCGGATTGGTCTTTCACCTCGATCAACACCGGAACCCGCCCGTCAATCTCCACCAGCACATCGCGCAATGTCGGGATCGTCTCGCCATCCCCGTGCAGCAGCGGGACAGCGCCCAATTCCCGTGCCGACAGCGCATCCGCCCGCCCGTCCCGTCCGGTCAGGCGCATCATCTCATAGTCATGAAACACCATCGCCTCGCCATCGGCGGACATTTGCACATCCAACTCGATGGCATAGCCCCCCGCAATGGCCGCGCGAAAAGCCGACATCGAATTCTCAGGGCGCAGCAACGCTCTGTCGTGCAACCCGCGATGCGCGAAGGGCTTGGCCCAGAATTCTGCATCCAACCGCATCAGACCGCTGCGGAAATCTCAAAGATCGCTTCAACTTCGACAGGAACGCCGAAGGGCAGCGACGCAACGCCGACGGCGGCGCGGCAATGCTGCCCCGCATCGCCCAGCGCTTCCGCGATCAGATCAGACGCGCCGTTGACGACCGCCGGATGCTGTTCAAAATCCGGCGTTGCGGCAACGAACCCGCCCAGCCGCACGCATTGCACCACCCGCGACAGATCACCGCCACAGGCCGCTTTCAACTGCGCCAGAATGTTGATCGCACAGACCCGCGCGGCGGCAACCCCGTCCTCAAGGTCCACATCACGGCCCAGCAATCCCTTGTTCGCGCATTCACCGTTTTCCATCGGCAACTGACCGGAAATAAAGACATTCAGGCCCGACACCACGAAAGGCACATAATTCGCCGCCGGAGCGGGCGCGTCGGGCAGCGTGACGCCCAACTCGATCAGCCGCTCTTCAATCGTTGGTTCACTCATCAGATCATCCCCCGGTTCATCCGTACCTGACCATAGTTTTGTCTTAATGGCAGGGCACAGAATTTTAAGTCTGGTTAAACACTTTTACGACAAATGCACATTCTTCTTTTACGACCCCTTTCACAGGGCAATATCGGGCGCTGAACAACGTGGCTTGACGTGTACCGACAAAAGAGTAACATTAAGAAATCTTTAGAAGGGCATGATAATGAAACGTTTTTTGGTAATTCAAGCATTGGTTCTGGCGGCATTTCCTGCTGCGGCAAGCGCGGAAGAAATCAAATTGCCGGGCCACCGTGCGGTGTATGAATTATCATTGGGCAAATCCGACGGCAACGCCACCGTGGTCGGGGCGGAGGGGCGCTACGTCTTCGATCTTGAAGATGTGTGCAGCGGCTACACCCTGAACGAACGCCTTGTCGTGCGCCTTGCCCGCGAGGGTGACACGGTCCTCACCGACTATCGCCTGTCCGCTTACGAGGCCGCCGACGGCGAGTTGTACCGCTTTTCCACCGAAACCGAATTCAACGGCCTGACCGGACAATCCGCCGAGGGAAATCTCAGCGTTGATAACGGAACCGCCGAGTTGGACTATAAAACCGCCGATGATGTGACCTTCGACGAGGAAGTCCTCGCCCCGCTCGCCCATATCCGCGCGATTCTCGAAGCGGCAGCGGCGGGCGAAGAACGCCACGCGGCCACCGTTTTTGATGGTGATGTCGATAAACCGACCTTCTTCGCCGTGACCCGCATCGCCAAAAATGACGCGGTAGCCGAGGGTACAGGCAAGGACGTGATCGACATGCTCGACGGCATTGAAAGCTGGCGCATCGATTCGGTTTACTTCCCCCCAAGCGGCGACACGGCCGATACCGCCGTCCCCGAATTCCGCTTTACCGGCACACTTTACGCCAATGGCGTGGTCAACGACCTGATGCTCGATTACGGCGATTTCGCCCTGAATGCCGCACTTCAGGAACTCGAAGTCTATGAGGGCGGGTGCTGAGTGCGCAAACCATCACTATTACGGCGCGATCCCCGCAATCGCGGCTTGACGAACCCACCCGCCATGCCTAAAAGGCGGTTCCTAATTCAGGTGCGAATTGCGCCTTCCATCAACTATTTTTCTTTGAGGTACTGCAATGGCCCGTCGTTGTGAACTAACCGGTAAGGGCGTGATGACAGGCAATAATGTCAGCCACTCGAACATCAAATCACGCCGTCGCTTTCTGCCTAACCTGAACATGACGACGCTCGCCAGCGAAACGCTGGGCCGCTCGTTCCGCTTCCGCATCTGCGCGAACGCGCTGCGCACGGTCGACCACCGTGGCGGTCTGGACGCATTCATGGCGAAGGCGAAAGACGAAGAACTGTCGCCGACCGCGCTGAAAGTGAAAAAAGACATCGCAAAAGCGATTGCCGCTCAAGCGGCCTAAGCTGATCTGTCTGTCCGATGTTAAGAGAACGCTGGTAGCACCGCTGCCGGCGTTTTCTTTTGCGCGGTGACATGGTTATGTGCGGATGGCTTTAAAAAGATCGGACCGCGCATGACCCTCGCCATCACCACCTTCTACGCCGGCATTCTGGCGCTGCTGATCTTCTGGATCGCAATCCAGTCGATCAAGCGCCGTCGGGGCAAGCAGATCAGCCTCTCGGATGGCGGCGACGAGCATATGCTGCGCCTGAACACTGCGATGCGCAACACCACCGAATACACCCCGATCTTCCTGATTATGATGGCGGGCGTCGAATCGCTCGGCGCGCCGGGATTCGTGCTGCACCTCATCGCCCTGCTGTTCGTCACAGGCCGCTTCCTCTACGCGTGGCACTTCATCACCGCCCGCACCGACTACACATGGCGCAAATACGGGATGCACCTGACCCTCTGGCCGATGCTGGCAATGGCGGTGGGCGCAATCGCGCACGGGGCGGTGGCGATGCTGGGGTGAGGGGATTGAGAAAAAATGACGGTGATCGTGTAACGTCAGAGGGGAGCGACATCACGACCACCGTCAAGCGCACCACAGAGGGACTATGTGCGTGAGACATAGATAGAAGTCCATCAAGGCGGGAAACTGCTGGGATTGTGACATTTACGCCCCAATCAAGGCAGCGGACAGCGCCGCCGCCGCGCGGCACTGCCGAAACTGTCCCACCATAGCCGCAATGGCACAGCCCTGTGCCGGAATGCTCGGATTTTCGGGACAAATACCGCCCGACATTTCCCCGCACCTCTCCAAAAGCCCGCAATTCCGGCCTTTAAGTGATTGGCATCAGTTTCGCAATACAGTCTGTACGAGATCATTCAATCCGGGAAAAAAATCATGAACAAGTTCAAATCCGCCGCTTTCGCCGTCGCCGCTCTCTTCGCAGGCTTTGCCGCTGAAGCCCAGGCCGATGTCATCACCTATGACCTGACCGACAACGCAACATTCGGCCTGCAAAACGGAGCGTTCTACGGGGTCTATGGCGATGTCTACAGCTTCACGCAAAACGGTGCTGATGTGAAACTGCGTTATGACGACATCGCAGGCACGGCACAGATCGACGGCCAAGGCTATAACCTCACCACAAACCAACTCTCAGACTTCAACCTTTTCTACGATAACGTCACGCTGGACGGCGGCAGGCTCAGCCTGACCGATATGGATACGGTCGGATCAGTTGAGGCATCGGGCGTTGCGGGCAAGGGCTTCAACTTCGACCTTCTGGGCGACTCGATCTCCGGCGACGGCTGGTTGACCAGCACCGACGGCACGCATTTCGGTGATTTTCACCTTGCCGGGACACTTGTTCCAAATGGCGGCGATGTGGCTGGCGGCGGCGCAGGCACAGGTGGTGGTGGTGGTGCAGGTGGCGGCGCAGCAGGCGGCGCAGGTGGCGGACAAGTCCCCGTCCCCGCCCCTCTCAGCCTGATTGGCGCAATGGCACTGTTCGGCGCATGGCGTCGTCGCCGCGCAATCGCGGGCTGATTTGAAGATACGCTGAAAAGCGGCCGCTGATCCCAACGGGTCAGCGGCCTTTTTGCTGGCTACTCTGCCGCCTTGCGCAGCGGATCACCGTACCATTGCGCGATCGAGCCGTCGCCGTCCTTGGGTTTGACCCCCGCCATCACATTGTCCGACAGGTCCGCGCCCCCTTTCACAAAGTTCAGCGGCACATCCCAGTCAAAGTTACGATACACCGCCGCCAAATGCGCGAAGGGCGGGGCTTGGGCGAACAGCTGGAATGTCAGGCGATGCCCCGCATAGTCCGAGTTCAGCAAATCCCGCGCATAGGCCAGCAGCTTACGCCGGTCCTCGGCCACCCAATTCTCGTTGATGGAGTAATATTTATCCATCCACGGCTTCGTCTCCGGCGATTCAAAAGTCGCCACATTCGGCGTCACACAAATCTGCCCGCCGACCAGCTCCCGCGCGAGGTGCATCATCGTCGGCAGATTCGTCATCGCATGAACCCGTCCCGTCATCAGCAGCGACTGGTTCGGCATCATCAGCCCCGCAGGCGAGCGCTCGCCCAACGCGATGGCCGCTGTGAGATGGGCGTTGATCCCCTCGCGCCACGTCGCCAGCGTCGCCAGCTTCTCCTGCACAGCCGGTTGTTTCTCCAGCCCCGTCTGGCGGGCATTGAACAGCGCCGCCCCGATCATCTGATCCGCCGTCTTCAACGTCCGCTGCACAAACGCGAAGGCCGAATAGCGGTGCAGGGTCGCCCGGATAAACGTCGCCGCCTTGGTGTGGCGGTAGAACAGAACATTCTCCCACGGAATCAAGACGTTGTCGAAAATGACAATCGTATCGACCTCGTCAAACTTGTTCGACAGCGGATAATCGCGATGGTCGGCACGCGGACATCCCCCCCGCGCCCCCGCAAACCCGCCGCGACAGATAAACTTCAGCCCCGGCGAGTTGAAATCGCAGATAAAGCCGACCGCATAATCCGACAGTGCCTCATTGCCCCAGTTCGCAATCGTCGGCTTGGTGAAGGCTTGGTTCGCATAGGCGGCGGCGGTCTCGAATTTCGCCCCGCGCACCACGATCCCCGCATCCGTCTCCTTGACCACATGCAACAGCATATCAGGGTCTTGATCCTGCGGCGCAAGGCTGCGGTCGCCTTTCGGATCGGTATTGGCCGAGACGTGGAACGGATCGTCCCTGATCGCCTGATGGATATGGTTCTCGATGTTCTTGGCCCATTGCGGATCAATCTCCGCGAGGATGTCTTGGCCGTCATACAGCGACCACATCTCCCCCACCGTCTCGTCCCCGACGCGCGTGACGACCCCGCCCACATCCTCAAGCACGGTATCGGTGGCACGGCGCTTGGCCCACCAGTCCTCTTGTGTGTAGGGCAGCGTGTTGCCGATGGCGTT
>CALDZQ010000290.1 GCA_937944035.1 uncultured Neomegalonema sp.
AAACGGGCTTTTGTCCAGCCCAAGACTCTCTACCAAATCAGGAGCTTCGTGTTCGTCGGTGGCTGCCTCATCCGTGCCGAAAACAAAAATACCCAACCTGTCGGAGAAGCTGATCGCCATCATAATCGCGGCAATCACGAGAAAGACAAACCAAGGGAAGCCTGGAATAAACATCATCGCGAACAAAATTACCGAGGCAACGCGCAACGCGATGGCGTTTGAGATCATTTCACGGGTGATGTCCGCACCAAGGTTTTCGTTTTCATCGGTTGCAACACGGGTAATTACAGACCCGGCCGCAAGCGACACGAACAACGCGGGAAGCTGGGCCGCCAGACCGTCACCGACGGTAAGCAGTGAATAGACATCCACAGCCTCACCCGCAGCCATATTATGACTTATCATTCCGATTGCGATGCCACCAATGAGGTTGACGGCCACGATGACCAGTCCGGCGATGGCGTCGCCCTTGACGAACTTCATCGCCCCGTCCATTGCGCCGAAGAACTGGCTCTCCTGTTCAATCGTGCGGCGTCTGGACCGTGCCTCGACAGCATCAATGTCGCCGTTGCGAAGATCGCTGTCGATGGACATTTGTTTGCCGGGCAGCGCGTCAAGCGTAAAGCGCGCGGACACTTCGGCGACGCGTTCGGAGCCTTTTGTAATCACCACGAACTGCACAATCGTGATGATGAGAAAGACGACGAGACCGACGATGATCTCGCCTGCGATAACGAACTGGCCGAAAGTTTCAATAATCTCGCCCGCTTCCGCATTAAGCAGGATCAAGCGGGTTGTCGTAATCGATAGCGCAAGGCGGAAAATTGTTATGATAAGGATGACAGAGGGAAGCGTTGAGAACTCCAGGGGACGCTTCAGGTAAAGCCCCATCATCAACAGCAACACCGCGCCCGCGATGTTCACCGCGATCAGGACATCAACCAACCAGGTCGGCAATGGCAGGATCATCATCATGATCGCCATAACCAGCAATATGACAACAACCAGATCCTGGCGTTTACCGACGACGGTAAGGCCCCTGTGTAAGGAATCGATCATGGTTTACGCCCCTGTGTAATGCGCTGACGGGCTACGACACCCGCATAGACATCCTGTGCTTCAGTCACATGGCCTAGCGCCAGCAGCGCGCGGCTGCGCAAAATACGCGCCCCGTCGCGGAGTGCATCGCTATCAAAAGACGGCTCCAAGGCATCCAGAATGCCCAATGTTTTTTTAGGCGCACCGCAGAGCAGATACGCGTGTGCAATACCGCGATCGAGCGCAACATCGCGCGTTCCGTACTCTTTCGCCGCGAGCAGCAAAGACAGTGCTTGTTTCGGGAAGCCTTGGCGCAGATAAAATGCGCCTAACGCGTGAAGCGAGCGCCCCTTTACGGGCGCTTCCATAATTTGCGATGGGACAACGTTTCGAAGGTCGTCCCTCATGCGCGCAGCAGAGCATTTAGATGTGTCGCGAGCTGCTTGCGGGCCGCGAGATGGGTTTCAACCACACTCGCAACATACTGATCTCTCGACGATTTTGCTGATCCGTCAGGCGCGATGTCCTTCGAAACCGCCTTCAGAGCCGAGGTGAGCAGCGGGCTGCCAAGCCACTCCCTCGTTTCGTTAGAAGGTTCGGTAAATGCCGAGATGAACTCGCCATTGGAGACGCCACCAGAGCGGCGAAAGTCATTCTCTTCGCTGCGATCAACAGGCTTTTGCTGCGGCTTTGCCACTTGAGGACGGGGAATAGTCGTGGGAGAGGTGCGAACAACTTCCCGCCCCGAAGGAATTCGGTTAAGCCCTGTTTTTAAATCGCTCATGGATCACACCCTAATTTAGTACAGAGATGACCCCGTCCGGCGCATTATGCGCTGGAATCAGGTTCGTCAGCCTGCCTCGCTGTGAAATAGAAGCAAAATTCACACCAACCCGCTCTTCCTGATGTCAGTATTTTACGGCTAAAGTTTTTGTATCCTTAGCGAAAGCGATGTGGGTTTCGTTGATGCTTTCAATGGTCCAACCACCAGGAACAGCCATTCCGAGTTCCACCCGCTTGCCATCATGCAGCACCACATGCGGCCACGGGGACAGAACGACAGATTGTATCGAAAACGGCATTACAATCGCTTTATCTTCAAAGCGTACATTCGATTGCAAAGTGAATACTGTGCCGTATTTTCCATCGAACCAACGAACAATTTCCCGCCATTTAACTTCATCAGCTGAAGGCAAAGTACCAGAAACAGCAACCAGCCTTTGTCCGGGGAACCGATCAATCGTGAGGGTATAAAGTCCCGCGTCGATTATCTCACCCTCAAGCGCCGCAACGGTCGCTCCGGTTCTATTTGTCGTTAGCGAGGCATAAGATGCGGGGGGAGGAGTTAACTTCGGGAAATACGTTTTGGCCGCACCACCGGTCATGCCGATGGCGCTCGAAAAGAGCATAACCATTGCCGCGCCCGTACCCCAACGGAGAAGAACACCCCTGCGACTACGCGCCGATACTTGCGTTAAAGCATCTTCTTCGCTCGCCCCTAAAGCCAGACGAACATCACCGATATGTAAAGGAACGCCCGAACCTAATTTCATCGTGCGGTTGGGCGATCCGGTCGCACTGCCAACCCGAACATCGCCAACGCAATCGGAAACGGCCACTCGACCCGTTTCATCAACCCCCAAACAGACGGATGAAGCCCCCACACTGTCGTCGCGCAAAACAGCGTCACAAGAGGTGGTTCCGCCTACAGTTATATTACCGTCAGAAAGGCGAATTAAAGCGCCTTTGTGAGCACCACTCAGCACAACAAGCCGGGTGTTTGAAATGTCAGGTCGCGCCACACTATGCTCCCTTTGTACTCAAATTCAAAAAAAAACTCGCCAGCCTTTTAAAAAGCCCGGCGAGTTGTTTTGCGGCGCAATGCCAAGCTGTCTCTTAGTTAGAGAGACGTGTCCGAGCCGCATCGAGAGCAGAACCACCCTCCATACGCTTCTCAGTCACCTGCGCAGCTTTAGCGATGGCACGATCGAAAGAAGCCTCCATCGCGTCAACAGCACCGTCAGAACCGCTATCACCAGAACTACCGGTGGTACCAGGCTGTCCACCAATTCCACTCAAACTCTGAGCCATAGTCGTTATCTCCTTTTAGAATCTCTCCACAAAACAGGGAGGAGAGACATTCCAGCGTTAAAGGCTTTCGCCGCTACTTTGTGTTTTGCCCCGCAGTTTGGGTTTGCCAACTTATCCAAGCCGGTAGCCAGCTGACGCTGATAACGCCTGACAGCGTCACCGGAAGAATCAGATCGCAAAACAGAAGCCAGATCTTTTGATGCTGTGCCATCGTAAGACATATCTTCCTCCACAAACCTTAATTGCACTATCGCGGGACAATCCGCTCATGTCAACAAAATCAAAATTCATTTTTAATAAAATCAAGCGTCTCAGTCGATAACGCGCGATTAACTTCGTATCGCCATGAGGTTCGACATGGAGCCGATTTCTGCGAGAACCCGCTCCATATCCCATCGCCTTAACGCCCTTGCGCCTGATTGAGAACGCGCGCCACGTCACGAAACATTGTTTCAGGAACGAAGCCCTCAACTTTTGTTTTCTTGAGCAACTCCTCCGCAACAGACGAATCTGTGACAACAGGAACCCCTCCAGAAATAGCGTTTTGGATTAACTGAGTCGCGCGAGCGCCTGTCCCCTTCGCCAAAACCACCGGCGCAGGCGTTTCGCCCGCTATGTAGCGAATCGCAACTGCAACAGTATTGCCGGATGTCACCAGCACGGTCGGCACACGCTCTGTAATGTATTTTGACGCTTTTCCGGACCCGCCCTCGGACGCGACATCGCGCTTCATCTCGTTACGCGCCCTGCGGACCATAGGGTCGCCGTACATTTCTTTCATTTCGCGCTTCATTTCGGAGTGCGTCATGCGCATGTCCCGCATGAACAACCACCGCTGCAAAACATTATCCACCAACGCACTACTCAAAAACAGCGCGATCGCTCCCAATATCAGCGGGCCGGCAACGGCGAGCAGAACATCCTCCGTGCAATCTTCCTCGCAAAGAGGCGCACGCATCATGGCCTCAAAGCCCAAGTATCCGGCAAAACCCAAAGCGGCAAGCAACAGAAAACTCTTCACAAGAGCCTTAAGAAATTCGACGAAGTTTCTGATACTAAATATTTTTTTAAAGCCTTCAGTCGGACTGATCTTCTTTAAATCCGGCATGATCGGCTGCAACGAAAAAACAATCCCTTTGTTCGAGATGATGGAACCAAGGAAAATCGCGCAAATCGACAGAACATACAGAGGAATCAAAATCACACCGATTGCAGACCAGGTATCCTTGATCGCCAGTTCCATAGCATTGTTGCCGCCCATCGCAGCTGTTGCCCCTGCCGTATCAAACATCCTCGCAAAAGCACCCGATATGGTTGGCCACGCAAGGATCAGGTACATGGTCAGAAAGACCATCGACATCGCCGACACGATGTCTTGGCTTTTGGAAATCTGTCCTTTTTTGCGCCCTTCCTGAAGTTTCCGGTCGGAAGGCGCTAAGGATTTTTCTTCTGAGGAGTCGCCGCTCATGTGCCACCCAGCTTTTTAAGGATGTCGACGAGTGCGCCGACGTTAAGAACATCAGGTCCATAATACCGCGCAAGCAGGTAAACATAAGGCGGCAAGATCAGCAGGAAGATAATATTCTTGATCGACAACATCGCATCAAAAATATTGATCTGCGGCGCAAAGCGGCTCGCATAGGCAAGCGCCAATTCGCCAACGAACATCGCAATCAGGATCGGGGCCGCCAACGTGATGGAGATGCGCGCAACCTCTGCCAGAATATCGAAGAATATAGGGTAAAGCGCCCCGGAAACCTGTGGCACAATTTCAAAATAGGGCCAGATGTCATAACTATCGTACAGGATTTCAAGCACGACACGCAGCCCGCCAAGCGCAAGAAAAATGGCAACCATCGCGACAGAGAAAATCGCACCGGTGATAAGAGGTTCCGACATCTGGTTCGGACTAACCACAGTTGCTGATGATGTGCCCCGATACACATCAATATAAGCGCCGGCCATCTCCGCGCCCCAAAAAGGGACGCCCATAATGACGCCAAGCGTTATCCCGACAAGAAACTCCTTTCCGCTGAGCAAAACAATATACTCGGCGGGCAAAGGTTCGGCGGCTGACGTAAGCTGTGCATATACGACCAAGACGAAAGGCGAGCCGATCACAATAGCAACCGCATTTCGCACCATCCCTTCCAGTCCCAGCCAAGTGAACAACGGAAAGGCAATGATGAAACCGAGAGGCCGCGCAAAGGTGAGGGCCATTGCCTGAATCAGCGGTAAGATCAGCTCGATGAATTCAAGCATGATGCCCCTCCCTATCGCGAAGCAGTAGGGAAGATTCGAAACGCTTCGTCCGCCAATGTGACAATCGGCTTGGCTAATGCTGCGCCGAAGAACAGAAAGATCGCACCCACAATCAATATCTTAAGAGTAACCGGCAGACTCTGATCCTGGATCTGCGTAACGCCCTGAAAAAGCGCAACGACGAAACCCACCAGAGCGGCAACGATTAATGGCGGCGCAGCGCTCTTCATGCTTGCCAACGTGGCAAGCAACAAGAACCGGGCTAAAAATTCCTCATTCATCGCTCTGCCAACCTCTCTCAGGAATAGCTAAGGACAAGGCCCTGCACCAGCCTCGACCAACCATCGACGGCCACGAACAGGAACAGCTTGAAGGGAATTGCGATCATCATGGGCGAAACCATCATCATCCCAAGCGACATCAGCACTGCGGAAACAACCAAATCGACCGCAAGGAAAGGCAAGTAGAGCAGGAAACCGATCTCAAACGCCCGCGTCAGCTCTGACACCAGAAAAGCGGGGATCAATACCGGCAACGAGTCGCTTTCAACGTCCCGCGATAACTCTGGCCCCCAAACGGACGCGGTCGCCTCCATAAAGAACGCACGGTCATCGGGACGCGCATGACGGATGAGAAACTCTTTGATCGGTCCGGACCCTTGCTCAAAGATCAGCAACCAATCATCCAATGTCTCGAACTCAACACCGGGTGCCAATGCAATGTCTTGCAACTGTGCAGCCAATGGCGCGGCAATGTAGACGGTGAGTACAAGCGCAATGCCGTAGAGCACCATATTAGGCGGCGTCTGCTGCACCCCCAATGCGTTCCGCACAATCAGCAAAACCACGGTAATCTTGGCAAATGCCGTCACAGCGATAGCGACAAAAGGCAGAAATCCCAACATCATCACGACGATGATGAGGGAAAGGACGTTGGCGTTTAATTCAGGCATTGCCGTTTAACCGTGTAACCCGCACACCAAGCTGGTCGCCGATCATCACCATCTCACCCGCACCAATCCGGCGCCCATTGGCAAAGATATGAACAGCAGAATTGGCCGCGCGTTCAAGGGGAAGCGGAGCGCCAACACTCAATGAGCGCAGCTCATCAAGCGTAATATCCGCACGCCCGATTTCAAACACGAGCCGCACCGGCAGGTCATCAACCGACACATCTTGAATCGCCGGAATTGCTCGTTCGGCGTCGTCTTCATCGGACATGATAAATTCTCCAAGTGCGAATTGTTCAGTAGCACCAAGGGTTTGAGCGAGATACAAAAGGCCGTGCTCATCAAAATTCGCCGTTGCGTGAAGGGCTTCGGCAACGATAACCGCCGTACCGCCGGGAACAGCGATCCGGTCAAAGAGCATCGCATCACCAACCCGCAGCTCGCGAACGGCTGACTGGGTAATATCAGTGTAGGCAACACGGCTGGCCAAGGTGAAAGTCAGAGAATTCCAGTCGGGACGACTGGCCGATTGCAACTCCCACAGTTTTGCTAGATTGGACAGCAACGCCGCAGAGCCGAATATAGCGCCCGGAAATTTCACGCCATCAAGGTCAGATCCGACTTCGAATCCGAGCGCCGCCATTGATGAACGCGGTTCGGATTTAGCAACGTGGAGCAGATTCACTTCCGCACCCAACTTCGCTTCAATATCCTCAATCCGATCCGCCAGCACAGTCTCGACGACCATTGCCGCCATTTCGGCATCAAGCTCCTCCGGACGCAAGTGAACCTGAGCGCGCGCCAGAAGACGCTGCAACAGAGGCATCACTGTCCGCAGATACCCAACCTCACCACCTACAGTGAAAGCAATCTCAACCGGTGCGCCGAACTCTGACCAGTTCAGTCGGTCAAGGCTCGGCAGAAGCGATATGAACAGCCCCTCAATCGCCTCGACAGGAGCGCGGGGAACCGCAAGCCGTTTTTGGCGATGCGCATTGCGGGGATGGAGGACAGGCATCTTCAGCGGATGCACTTTGGCGTTTAAGCGCTTTATCAATTCGAACGGTTCCAAAACGCCTCCTAATCTCTGCCAAAATGAAACGACCGCGTCGAAGCAACTTCGTCGCTTTCCTGTTCCTGACGCCGTTCAGCGCGACGCAGCACTTTGAGAGTCTCAACCTTGGTCAGATCCTGCAAGTTCTCTGCCGCTTGAGAGGCCGCCATCCACTTTCTGCGCATTTCAGCAACATGCTCCTCTGCCATCGCAACCGCTCTCTCCGCCATCGCGATTGCATCAAAGAAAGCGGGGCGCAGAGCCAGTTGGTCAGAGTGAAAAGCGCTCATGGCCTGAATAGCTGCGGGACTTGTCCCGATCTTCGTTCGTTCGGAAAAAGCGTTGAGGCGCGCTTGCAAGGCAGCATCAAATCTATTGAGCGCGCCCCACGCTGCACCCACACCCTCACGAGCTTGCGCCTCGATCGCCTGAGCTTCACGCAGTTCAGACAGCGCCCTTTCCTCACGACGCCGCCGCACCATGAGCACTTCAGATAATTGCTTCGGGGTCATGTTTCCGGCGATGCGAGATGAGCGAGCGCATCAACGATATCCGACCAACTCTCCGGCTTATGAAGAGGGTGATAGATAAAGTTGTCGATGCGTTGTTTTTTGGCAATCGCCTCGTCTGTGAAAGCATCAGACCCCCGCGCGTACTCGCCCATACGAACAAGAAGCTCAACTTCATCATAGCGCGCCATCAGCGAACGCAGCCGATCTGACGCACGGCTGTGTTGTTCAGAGACAACCCGTGCCATTACGCGACTCCGGCTTCCCAAAATGTCGATCGCCGGAAATTTGCCCGCTTCAGCCAACTTGCGGGAAAGAATAATATGACCGTCCAGCAGCGAACGTGCCTCTTCCGCTATCGGATCACCCATGCCATCATCTTCGACGAGAACCGTATAAAACGCGGTGATCGAACCACCGTTAGGCGAAACGCCCGCACGCTCGATCAGCTTTGGCATCATCGCAAAAACAGAAGGTGGGAACGCACGGCGTGCGGGCGGCTCCCCTGCCGCAAGGCCGATTTCACGCTGAGCGCGGGCAAGCCTTGTCAAACTGTCCATGAGAAACAGAACTTTTTTGCCCTGGTCCCGGAAATGCTCGGCGACCGCTGCAGCTATAAACGGGGCTTTGATGCGCTCCATCGCAGGCCGGTCAGACGTGGAGGCGATGACAACAGATTTCGCCCTGCCCTCCGGTCCGAGCGCATCCTCAAGAAACTCAGAAACTTCGCGCCCGCGCTCCCCCACCATCGCGATAACAGCAACATCAGCGGATGCCGCCTTTGCAAGCGCCGATATAAACGTCGATTTACCGACACCCGGTTCCCCGAACAGCCCAACACGCTGCCCCTCACCGATCACATTCATAGAATCGATTCCGGGCATACCGAGCGGTAAGGCGTTTACAATGGGCATCCGCGCAAGAGCATCTGACGGTGGCGCATCTGCCGGACGATACTCGTGGGTGAGCAAAGGCCCGTGTGTTGCCTCGTCTAAAGGACGCCCCAAACCATCCAGTACCCGGCCCAGCAGCGCATCACCGACCGGAGCCATCAACGGGACACCTGTCGGCGTTACTTGCGTGTGCGACGACAAGCCTGACATTTCGCCGATAATGCCCAGAAGAGCGACGCCATCCCGAAAACCTACGACTTCAGCATACCGGACTTCGCCGCGATTCAGGCCCGGATCTTGGAGCGCGCACATCTCACCCAACCGGGCGCCCGCCAAGACGGCTTCAACGATCGTACCGGAGACTTTACTGACCCGGCCAATGGTCGGGCGCAACGGGACACCGCTGACAGAGTCTGCCAGACGCTGCACCGACGCCACCGGGCCGGACTCTCTGAAAACCTCGGCAAGTGCGCTCATGACATGTTAATCGAAGCCTGCAAGCCCCGCTCAATCGCGCGAAGCTGCAACTCGATACCCAATTCAATGTCACCGAAATCCGACCGCAAAATCGTCGACTCCAGGGGGCAATCAGGATCGCCACGCACTTCGAGCATCTCTGAAGGAATATTCCGTCTCGCGAATTGTTCACGCAACTCATGCATCAGTTGCGGGGCGACGATTAAAACTGCGCCACGCCCAATATCGGCCTCGCCCATTGCCCGATTGACCGTAGCAGCAACCAGCTCCTCCGGCGGAACAGGCTCCAACAGGCGATGCAGGCATTTCATGACGGTCTCAGCCAGTGTTTTTCGGCAACCCGTGATTTCATTATGCATCCGCGCAGTGAACTCGGCAATTAATGCGGCAGACTGCTCTTGACCATCATGATGCGCTTGAGCACGGATCGCATGGGCTTCCTCATGCGCGCGCGCAACAATGGATGCGGCTTCGCTATGCGCCTGATCTATTCCTGAGCGCGCGATTGACAAAGCTTCAAAATCTGGAGCCTTAAGTATTTTTGATGTCGCATGATTGCTTCGAACATCATCAGTTATCGGGCTGTCGTCCATTACGCGCTCTCCTGAAGGTCATCCGGACCTTCATGCAGCACAGCAAGTCTTGCGCCGACTAACGCGGCGCGCCTTTCAGCTTCCCGTTTTGAACGTTTTTCCGGCAAAGGCGTGATTTCACGCAGTTTTTCCGCCAATAGCGCCCAAACCAGTCGTTGTGCCGCCAAAGGACGCTGCTCAAGCCAGCAACCAAAGCAAACTGCGCCATCACGCAAAATCGCGGATGGCAGATCAGAAAGCTCAATGCTCTTGCTAACGCTCGGCAACTGATAGGCGATATTCATCGTTGGAGACTCAGATAAACCGCGCGCTTCGTGATGGGTCAGATCGATACCCAGTTCCAACGACACACGTTCAGCATCTGAAGGATCAACGATCCTTCTTAAAGCGGCATAGTTGCAATACGCTCCAATATCCGCAAACATGAATTCAATTGCGGCATCGTCTGCCGCTATGAGATTGAAAATATCATCATCCGTCACCGATGACGGATTCGAGAACGCACCAAAACGTCTCAACGCACGGCGCTCCAATCGCGAACGAAAGCGCGGATGCATCAGCACTCCCCGCACAGCAACCGGCACATCTGCGTCCAAAACGCGCTGATTGAAAAGACCGGACAGAGTGTGCAGGTCACATAGGTCTTTGAACTGCCGCGCTGCCTGGCCTTCTGCCCGGTTTGCGACTGACTTTATCATCTCCGGTTGCGCTCGCGGGAACGAGGAGACCGTTCAGCATCCACTTTTACAGGCAAACGGCGTGGACGGTCAAAAAGACCTTTGGCTGCAATCAATAATACCACCAGTCCGGCAGCCAGAATCGCCGCGACGGCAGGATTTAGAGCGGATTCAGGCGTAGACGCGCTGCTGACAGCACGTGCTGCCCGCGCCGGCTGCCTATCAGCTGATCGCTGCGGCGTATCTGAGGACGGCCACTGTAACTCATCCAGAAAACCGGATGCGTCATCGTTGTCCCTCGAAACGACTGTAACAGCGTTCCCCGCGTCTTGGTCACGCATCCGCCCGGGCATCAACTGCTTGACAGGAAACAAGGCAACCAGAACATCATCGTATTCCAAATCATCAACCGCGTGCGAAACGAGCAGCTTGATTCTGGGAATCAGGCCATTCGTCTCAAGTGCTTCTTCATGATGAATAGCAACGGACGCGGATGATTTGGTAACGCGACGCCCCAGTGGGTCTAACGCGGGAGTTGCCAAGTGAACTCTTGCGGATACAACGCCATCGATACCCGAAACTGTCTGAGACAACTCTTGGGCAACGGCATAACCGATTCTCGCACGTTCTTCCGAAGGTGACGAGATCAGGCTGTCATTGGTGAATACATCCACCATTGACTTGAATTGCGGCCTAGGTAGTCCGCTCTCAGAGATCAATTGCACCGCAACAGCAAACTGATCCTCGGCAACTTCAACAGCGAAAGTGCCGCCTTTTTCCTCAATACGGCGGGCGTCAACGCTTGCGGACAGCAACAGTGCCGTGATTTCGTTGGCATCACGCTGAGAAAGACCATCGTAAACTTCGACGCGACACCCTGCCAGTAAGCATAGTGCGACCGCCCCAAGTGCGGCAGACCTGAGTTTCTTCATTTTAAATTCTCCGGATGTCATTTTATTGACCGCGCATCAAAGATGCGGCGGAGGAAGAAAACTGTGAGCCGGTCTTGACGATCAATTGCGTCTCGATGGCGTAGTCAAAGCTTCGTGTCATCGCCTGAACAGCTTCGTCAAATCCCGGGGATTCGACCGGCTTAACATTGAGTGCATCGCCTGAAGCTGGGCGGATGTTCGCAGGTCCACCGAGCATTTCGCTCTTAGCCGCAGCAATAGACGAAGCCGGGCCTGTACCCGTGCTCTGCATGGCGTCGCGATTTTGAGCGCGCGTTTGCTCGAAATTCCGCAGGGAATCGAGAAGACCGTTGCTGAGCTGGCTCATCGGAGCAGCAGACTTTGACGGCGGAGAGAATTGAACTTCAACTTCAGAGCCGCTCGAAGCGCGCGCAGCCGCGCGTTCCATCTGGATACCTGATTGCGCGTTGTTCACAGCGCCTTGTGATGCAATGGACGTGATTGACACAACAAACCTCGCTTACACCGTCCCAAGGACGGGTAATACTAAAAAGCCACCCTTAACGGGTTAGGCAAATAATGCGTTGGAAGTGTGTAAAGCGCCTGGCCCACCGCCCCCGGCTCCTCCGGCGGCGACTCCGGATCTGCGGAGCGGTTTAAGATTCCACTCATCACACTTAATGTGCAGATGCTGGGAGGGGAACGACGTGTAGGACGAATCGAGGCCTAAGACGGCGCGCGCGAGCGTGCGCAGCAGGCCGGCCCTGGCCATGCGACGAGCTAAACCCGCAACAAAAACACGAGCGAAAGCGCGCTTCGCGCTCTCCTCTTGTGTCTTATATTGCGGGTAGTCGTTCATGTCATTTCGTCCTTAAAAAGTTAAATGTCAGAGCGCGTTAGTCAACCGCGCTCTCATCTTTCATGATCGATTGAAGAATATCTCCGCCGAGAAACTGGAACATCACGGCCGACATATTGGTCATACCTTCATTAAGCAGCGCATCGAAATCACCTGCGCCAGCCTCACCAACTCCAGTTGGCGCATCAGCGGCAGTGGGAGCCGCGCCAATTCCATTGATTCCATTCATCTCTCAGTCTCCTCAAAGCCTTGCGGCACGTTATAAAAATCAGCCAACACCGTAGGCAGACACGAGGCGACGCGCCCCGCAATCAGGCCCACGGAGAATCTCTTTTCGAAGCATCTTTGCTTCTGCATGACGCCCAAATCCGGTCAGAAAGACCGTCAAAACCGCCTTTGCCTCATTCACACACAGTGTGCGATTGGTAATTGCACGGCGTAGTCTCGCGAAAGCATCCCGCTCGCGACCGCTGGCAACTTCGATCATCGCTATTCCGATCGGCCCGGCGGCATTATGAGGCTGCTCCAAATCGAGAAGCTCGAAAATCGGAAGCGCCTCATGTCCTCTGTCAACTGCCATAGCGAGGACACCAACCTCACAAAGCAATTTCAAATCTTCCTTCGCGATCTTCGAATCATCAACAGGCTCGACAACACCGATTGGTGCTTCGTGAATTGCTGCCGTAAAATCAAATGCTTCAAACACGATTATCCACCCCACCGACCACCACGATTAATGACAGGTCCGTTATTGCGCACTCTTATTTGGGTGCGTGCCGCGCGAGCGAGTGCCTCAGCGCGAATTTGCTCTAACTTACGGGCATTCTTCAGCCGGGCGCGTTCGTCTTCAAGCTTCTGCGCGCGCAGAACACGCGCCTCCTCAAGCTCTACGGAGCGATTTTCGGCAAGCTCAGCCAGCACGATTTCAACGATCGCAACATAACGTGGCGGCCCCGTAAGCAAGGCTAGCTGCCCATCAATCGCGGACAGTGGATAGCGCGAATCGTAAGCATCCAGCCCCTTAAGAGCCTCAACCAGTTCTGACTGCAAAACACCGCTCATCGATAGAACCCGACTCACCTGTTCAGAGTTTGCCGAGACCTCCAAACGCCGCCCGTCAAAACGCCAGTCAAGCGCGTAGCGTTTGGTGAACTCATCAAGAATGTCTCTGCCCGTCGCATCGACAAACTTGGCGGAGACAACCGCATCAACCCTCTCAGAGACGAGAGTGGGAATACCGACCATTGTACCAAATTGCTCAATTACATCACGAAGACTTTGATCTCGCACCGTGACATCGAATCGTTCGTTGAGCCACGAGCCATCAGCTGCCCAAGCCTGCAATGGCATGAGAGCGAGAATAACTCCGGTTTGGCACAACTTTTTGAGCATTACAGTCTGTCCCGATTAACAGCTACCAAGCACATCGCCCGACAACATCAAGTCTCTAATTTGCACATTATCCATCACAAAACAAGAGAATTGAAGCATACTGGTCGATACATACAGCATAAACATTATCAAACTTAATAAAATTATCTTGCTTATGTTTCGTTTTGGTGCAATTTTTTGATGGCTTCAGAACGTGATGGACGGCGACCCGGATCGTATTTGAGGTTTTTTGTGTTAATGGATGCAGGGGAAAGCACCATGGCTTTTAATGTAACAATACCATCTCAGTCGGTAACCGGTTCTGATGGAGGCTATCAGCCTAAAACGTTCAGCAATTATTACGGTGGTGGCGGTGGTTCAACCGGCGCACAAGGTCCTGCTGGAACCCAAGGTTCCACCGGCGCAACAGGCGCAGCTGGTGCCGATGGCAGAGACGGTCGAGATGGTGCTCAGGGCGCCAAAGGTGATACCGGCGCTAAAGGTGATACCGGCGCAACGGGTGCTACCGGCGCTAAAGGCGAAAAAGGCGATAGCGTCAAATTCGAAGCAGATACTAACGGTGATGGCTATGTTTCCAACGCCGAACTCAAAGCGGCTTTAGGTCCAGGACCTAAAGGCGACACAGGTGCTACGGGCGCCAAAGGTGACACTGGCGCAACGGGTGCTACCGGCGCAACAGGCGCTAAAGGTGACACCGGCGCTACTGGCGCTCAAGGCGCAACGGGCGCTCAAGGTGCTACGGGCGCTAAAGGCGACACCGGTGCTCAAGGCGCAACGGGCGCTCAAGGTGCTACCGGCGCAACAGGCGCTCAGGGTGCAACAGGCGCTAAAGGCGACACCGGTGCTCAAGGCGCAACAGGCGCTCAGGGTGCTAAAGGCGACACCGGAGCCACAGGCGCTCAGGGTGCTACCGGCGCAACGGGCGCTCAGGGTGCTAAAGGCGACACCGGAGCCACAGGCGCTCAGGGTGCTACCGGCGCAACGGGCGCTAAAGGCGACACCGGTGCTCAAGGCGCAACAGGCGCTCAAGG
>CALDZQ010000291.1 GCA_937944035.1 uncultured Neomegalonema sp.
AATGACGATTGGCAAAAGCTGGGCCATAACATCCCGTTGCTGGTCAACCTTCAGCCCGCAGGTGAATATCTCGGCGAAGATTATCAACGCGCGGGCGGCGTCCCTGCCGTGGTCGGTGAGCTGATCGCCGAAGGCTTGCTCCCCAACCCCGAAGCGGTCACGGTTAACGGGCGCGGCATGGGCGAAAACTGCGCCGGCCGCCGATCCGAAAATATCGACGTTATCAAAGCGGTAAACGCTCCGCTTAAAGCGCAGGCGGGCTTTATCAATCTCAAAGGCAACCTCTTCGACAGCGCGCTGATGAAAACCAGCGTTATCAGCCCCGCCTTCCGCAAAACCTACCTCTCCAACCCCGCCGACCCCGACGCTTTCGAGGGCCGCGCCATCGTCTTTGACGGGCCGGAAGACTTCCACCACCGTATTGATGATCCGGCAGAAGCCATTGATGAGCAATGCATTCTCTTTATGCGCGGTGCGGGTCCGGTCGGTTATCCCGGCGGCGCGGAAGTCGTCAACATGCGCCCCCCCGCCTACCTGCTGAAGCAGGGCGTCGAGGCACTGCCCTGCGTTGGAGACGGGCGGCAATCGGGCACATCAGGCAGCCCGTCGATCCTCAACGCCTCCCCCGAAGCGGCAACGGGCGGCGGTCTTGCCCTGCTCAAGAACGGTGACACCGTCCGCATCGACTTGGGCAAATGCACCGCCGATATGCTCGTGCCGGAGGAAGAATTGCGCAAACGCGCGGCGGCACTGGCCGAAAACGGCTACCCGTACCCGCCCAGCCAGTCTCCGTGGCAGCAATATTTCCGCGAAAAAGTCGGGCGCTTCGACGAGGGCATGATCCTCAAAGATGCGGACAATTACAAAGACATCGCCCGCACATCCATGCCCCGCGACAATCACTAGGAGCCGCCAATGACCGATCTTCTCCTCATCGGCGGGGCCACCCCCGTCATGCTTGACCGCTTGAGCGAAAAATTCACCATCCACAAGACCACCGAAATGGATAATCCTGCGGCGTGGCTGGCGGAAAACGGTAGTAAAATCAGCTACGTGGCGACGAATGGTCATGACGGTGTGAAGCCCGCTTATGTCGATGCCATGCCCAATCTGAAAGCGATCAGCTGCTACGGCGTCGGCTATGACGCCATCGACACCGCTCAAGCCGTCGCGCGCGGAATCGTTGTCACGCACACGCCGAACGTCCTGAACGCCGAAGTCGCGACAACGGCTGTGCTTCTGATGCTCGCCTGCTACCGCGAAATCCTGCGCGATGATGCCTATGTCCGCGCCGGACGGTGGGAGGCCGAGGGCAACGCGCCGCTGACCCGCTCGGCGGACGGCCAGACCGTCGGCATCCTCGGCCTTGGCCGGATCGGGCAGGCGATTGCCGACAAAATGGCCGCGTTCGACGCCACCATCGTCTACCATTCGCGAAACCCCAAGGATGTGCCGTACAAATACTACAGCGATCTCAAACAGATGGCCCGCGACGTTGATGTCCTCGTCTGCATCACGCCCGGCGGTGCGGCAACGAACAAAATCGTCAACGCCGACGTGCTGGAGGCGCTTGGCCCGCAAGGCACACTCATCAATGTCAGTCGCGGCTCCGTTGTGGACGAGGCCGCGCTGATCGAAGCGCTGAAAAGCGGCAAACTCGGCTGGGCCGGACTGGATGTTTTCGAGGCCGAACCCAAAGTCCCCGAAGCCCTGCGCCAGCTCGATAACGTCGTCCTGTTGCCCCATGTTGGCAGTGCGACCTACGAGACCCGCGCGGCGATGGGCGCACTGACGGTGGATAATCTGCTTCAACATCAACAGGATGGCAGGGTTATCTCACCCGTTCCCGAATGTGCCGGGATGTAGCTTTGGCCGCTATCACCGACATCACCGCCCGCCTGTTCGCGGTTCCGCTGGACGAGGTGCTGGTTGACGCCAAACACGGCGCGCACAGCCATTTCCACCTCATCACCGCGACCGTCACACTGGAGGACGGGCGGCAGGGGACGGGGTACACCTACAACGGCGGGCGCGGCGGCCATGCGACCGCAGCGATGATCCGCCACGACCTCGCCCCCTTCCTGAAAGGCCGCAATGCCGGGGCGGTCGAGGCGCTGAACGCGGCGATGTTGGAGCATATGCACTATGTCGGGCGCGGCGGAATCCTCAGCTTCGCCGTCTCCGCCATCGATATTGCGCTCTGGGATCTGCGCTGCCGGGCGGCGGGTAAACCGCTCTGGCAGATGGCGGGCGGGGCGGGTAAGACCTGCAAAGCCTATGGCGGCGGCATTGATCTTGCGTTTCCTTTGTCTAAACTTATCAACCATGTACGCGGCTATCTTAACGCGGGCCTCACTGCGGTGAAGATCAAAGTCGGCCAGCCCGACATGGCCGACGATGTAGCCCGCATCCGCGCCGTCCGCGAGGCCATCGGCCCTGACACGGCCTTTATGATCGACGCCAATTATTCCCTTACCGTCGGTCAGGCGATCACGCTCGCAAATGCGGTAAAGGACCAGAATATCCTCTGGTTTGAGGAGCCGATCATCCCCGATAACTACAGCGGATACGCCGAAATCACCGACGCCACGGGCATCGCGGTGGCACAGGGCGAGAATCTGCACACGATCCACGAGTTTGAAATGGCCATTGCCCAAAGCAAACTCGGCTTCATCCAGCCCGACGCGTCCAACTGCGGCGGAATTACCGGATGGCTCGACGTGGCCGCGCTGTCAAAAGCCGCCGGAATCCCGGTTTGCAGCCACGGAATGCAGGAATTGCACGTCAGCCTCGTCTCCGCCCAAGACCACGGCGGCTGGTTAGAGGTTCACAGCTTCCCGATCGACCGCTACACAACCCGCCCCCTGATCGTCGAAAACGCCCGCGCCGTCGCCCCTGATACACCCGGAACCGGCGTCGAATTCCGCTGGGACATGCTGGCCCCGTTTGAAATCGCGGTGACATAAGGGCGAGCGTCAACGCCTCCCGCCCGCCGCTTCGGGGGGAGTTTCCACACTCAATACTGCCGGAAACCCGTCACGTATCGGGCGGGTGCAGCACGTAAAGTGCGAGCGCGTGGCAATCGCTCAGCAACCCGTCAACCGGATGCGTCCCGCGCTTTCGCCAGCCGGGTGGTCTGCCGGGCCGCATCGGGGCGATAAATTTGCCGGTCTCGGCCTGCTCCAAGGCCCGTTTCGCCTTCCACCGCGCCATTCGCCGTGCCTGTTTCGGCAGATCATCCAGCGCGTTTTGCAGGGCCAGCATCCGCCGGAACAAACGTCCGGCACTCATCAAATCATCGGGGAGCGGAACAGTTTTCGTCACGAAAACAGGATAATCCATCCCCTCCATCCAAACGCGCGGATTGCCCCTCGTGAAGCGCGGAAACGCGCTCGCGCCAAAATTGATCCGCGTATCAAACAGCGCAAACGCGGGCACACGCGCGCCCGATCCCTCTCCCGCAGGAGCAACCGGTCCGGCGTACACGCGTGGCGGGGCAGGGCGCGCTTTGATCTCCAGCACGAACTCGACCACCACAATCAACCGCCGTAAAGCGGATTCAGCGGGCCGTAAGATGCGCAATATCAAGACGCAAAGATGCCGGGGCAGTGCCGGAACACTGCCATCACGCGCAAGACCCGCCGCAGCGAACACCATGTTCAACATCCGCAGCACCGCATCACGATTGCGATCTATAGCCAGCGTCCAGTCCATCGGGTCTTTCTTCGTTGATTGCCAATGCGGCTAAAAGAACAAAGAAAGAATTTAGAGTCAAGCAAATTTATGCACGATTTGTTCTTTTCACCCGTTTCCGCACCCCTGTCACACCAAAATCTTAAACCGCGCCCTGATCGCGCGGTCTTGTTCAGCGCTCAGATAGTCGGGATGATGGGTGTCCAGAATCTCCCGCGCCCTTGTATTCGCCCGCGTCCACGCATCCAGCGCGCCGTCTTCTTCCCACTTTCGCGGCTGCTCCCGATCCGCGAGCTTGGGGTAGAAATAATCGCGCTCCATCGCCGCATACGTATGCTGCCCGCCCAGGAAATGCCCGTCCCCCAGCACCGCATCGCAGATCGCCTCAAAGCCGAGGTTTTCCTCCGTCACTTCCACCCCGCGCAACGCCCGATAGGTCATCGCGTGCATTTCGTCATCAAGGATAAACGCCTCAAAACTCGCCCCCAACAACGCCGCCGTCATGCCGGAGCTTTCATAGATCAAATTGCCGCCAGCCAGCGCCGCCGCAAGGCTGGTCATGCCTTTTTCAACACCGTATTGCGCATCAATCGCCTTCGCATCGGTCATCGAACACGCCACGCCCGACGGCAGGCCGAGCCAGTTCGACAGCTGCGCCGACGCCGCATTCAACAGCGCCGTCTCGCCTCCGCCCCCCGCAAACGCCCCGCTGCGCAGATCAATCACCAGCGGCCAGTTCGAGAATACCATCGGAAAGCCGGGCGAGATCACATTCACCATCACCAGACTGCCCAGCGTCTCCGCCAAAGACTGCGCCAGAAACCCCGCCATCGTCGCCGGAGCCGTCGCCCCCGCCTGCGCCGCCGTGATGCAGGACATCGGGATGTTATGCTCGATACATTTATAGACCACATCCACCGCATCCTCGCCAAAGCGCATGGGCGAGATCACCGGACTGATATGGGTTTTCATAAAGGGCCGCTTCGCAAACGCGCCGTCCCCGCCCGCCACAATATCCAGCATCCCGATAATCGGATCGACATGCCCGGCCACGGTGAACGCGGTCGCGGTCGGCTTGGTGGTGTTTTTCACCAGCGCATAGGCGGTGTTCACATCCAGTTCAAAAATATCCGGTACATCGGTGGCGATACAACAGCGGGTGAACCACGCCACATTATCGAGCGTGTCTTGCAGCCGCGTAAAATCATGCAAATCGGTCAGCGTTGACGAGCGGTAAAGCCCCGTCTCCATATCCAGCGTATTCACCGCCGCCCCGCCGGTCCCGAAATACACCCGATCCCCGCCGACTTCGATGGAGCGGTCCGGGTCACGCCCGTGCAGCACAAAACGCTTCGCCGCCCGCGCGATAATATCCTCGACCAGCGCGGGCGGCATAGTGATCCGCCCGTTCGCGGTCCTGCATCCCGCCGCCACAAGATCGCGCTCCAACCGTTCGGGCACTTCGCCCATGCCCAATTCATCCAGCAGGCGCAGGGCGGTTTGATAGATGTCTCTCAGGTCCGCCTCGCTTAACGGCCTGTATTGCCCGCCAATCTGTCCCGGCGGGGCAGGGTTGATCTTCGGCGGAGCCGCGCGCAGGGCCAACCGCTCGCTGCGCCCGCCTGCCCGCCGTGATTTGCGCTCTGATGTCATGCCAAACCCTTTCCCACGCGACAACCTCACGCAAGGGCGGTACGCATGATGAGCTAAACTCGTAGAAATGATTCCGATATGCACAAAACCGAACCCGCCTTCACCTTCCGCGCCGTTCAGGTCTTCGTCGCCACGGTCGATGCGGGTTCGGTAACGCGCGCGGCGCATCAGCTGGCGATCAGCCCGTCGTCAGTCTCGCAGCAACTCTCAAATCTGGAGGCGGCACTGGGGGCGAAACTCGTCATCCGCTCCGCGCGAACGTTCCGGCTGACCGAGGCCGGAGCGCTGTTTCTGAACCGTGCAAAGGAGCTACTCGACGGTGTCGGGGCCGCAAAAGCCGAGTTGGCGCTGGCCGATCAATCGCC
>CALDZQ010000292.1 GCA_937944035.1 uncultured Neomegalonema sp.
AGAAGACGACGGAATGCGGTAGAAGCGTAGGGCATGGCAGGCCTCCAAAAACAAGTCTGGCGACATGCTTTTTGGCCGTAAACGCGCGCCGCGTCTGCCATGCATTTTGACTCACCCCACAAATCACGGACACCAATGGGCCTTCACCGGGAATGACAGCGCCTATAGGCATTCGCGATCAATATTCGATCTCCCACCCGACAGACGCCTTGGATTCCTCAGACCCCAACTCCGCCTCGATCTCGAAATTATCGAACACATCCACCTCGACCAGCCCCGAAGTCGCCCCCGTGGACAGGTTTTGCTTCGCGCCGACGAACACCTCATCGCGCAGGTATTTGCCGGTAATCACGCTGGTCCCGCCATCGTCATCGCCTTCCACGCGCAGCACATCGACGCCAACCGCATCGCGCACGCTGTCCAGCACACCCGCGCGGCCACTCAGCAACGTCGCCACCCCTGCGGCCAACTGCGCCGCCTCCAGCGCGGTCAGCGATTGCTTGGAACGTCCGAACAGCAGACGCGGCAAAATCTCGCCTTGGGGCAGCGCGGGGATAGAGCCGAATTGCAGGTCCACATCCGGTGCTGTGCCGATCACCTCGACCCAGCCTGTGATGTCATTCGCCTGCCGCTGCAAGCGCACCTGCACATACGGATTGGTACTGCCGGAAAAACGCACCGTGCCGATGGACAGCTCAAACCGCTTGCCCAGCAGATCCAGCCCGCCGCGCCGTCTTTCGATCAACCCGACGACGCTTGGCTTGGACGCGGACCCCGTCACATCAAGCCGTCCGCCCCATTCGGAGTCCAGCCCCCGGCCGCGCACGAATACCTGCTGCGGAAAGTTCAGTGCGACATTCAGCAAAATTTCCGGCCCCGCACCGCCCGATTCATCGGGGGGTGTATAGATCGGGGCGGATTTACCGACCGGGATCGCATCCACCACGACCAGCGACCCGCCAAACCCGCCGATCAGGCGCAGCTCGACATAGTTGGTGCGGAAATCGCCTGTGATCGCAATATCCTTGCCCTGCGAGCGCGCTGTTGCCTCGCCGGAGATCACAGCCGTCAGATCATCGCGCCGGACCAGCGCGGCATTGACCAACGCCATCCGCGCATCCAGCATTGCCGAGCTGACCAGGTAAGAACCGGACGCCGATACCTGACCGTCAACCCCGTCATTCGAGGTCAGGTCAAACACCACCCGTCCGTCGCCGGTGAAATCGGCCTTGGCGTTCAAATTGTTCAACTGCGTCCCGAATTCGAGGTTCGAGTAACTGCCCCCCGTCAGGGCCGCCCCGCCGGACATCGTCGGCGAGGCCAGCGTGCCGCCCGCGCGCCCGTTGATAACCACCGGCCCGCTCAGAATATGATCGGGCAACGGCACAAACGACCAGATTTCGCTGACATCGCCGGACCAATCCACCGCCGCGTTGAACGGCGCAGTGCGGTTGGGCGCGGGCAGCGGCGATCCCGCGACTGAGATCAGCGGTATCCGCGCGGTCGCGACCAGTGGCTGCACCAGCTGCGCGCCGCTCATCTCTGCGGTCACATTCAGCGCTGTGCCGTCCATCGTGCCGCGCGCGATCAGGTCAAACGGATCATCAATCTGCGCGCCTTTCAGGCGCAGCGTCGTTGCTTGCAGATCAAAAGTCCCCCGCGCCCCGCCGCGCGTATCAATATCCACAGACCCGTCCAGACGGCCGGAGCGGATCATATCCACCCCCGACAGCGCGGCCAGTTGCATCGGCAAGTTGCGGATGCTCAGCTTCGCGACAACGCCGCTTTGCTGATATTCGACATCGCCCCGGATTTCGCCATCCTCGGCCCTTGCGTCGAGGCCGGTCATCCGAAAGCCGCCGGGGACGATCTCTTCGATCATCAGCGGCTGAACAATCGCAAGCTGCCGCCCCTGATAGCTCAGCGACAGGCGCGACACATTCGCCGAACGCGGCGGATTGACCAGATTGAGAAGGGCGGCGGCATCAATCCGCTCCGACCCCGTGATCCCGCCACTGCCCGAAACAACCGTATCCAGCGATGACAACGCCCCGCGCGCCGTCGCATCAATCCGCTGTACCGGAAAGCCTTTAACTTCACCGTTAGAGCCGCCGAAACTCGCATCGACAAACGGGTTCCGTCCCCGTGCATCGTTGACAGCCCCGCGCGTCTCGAACGCCCCCAGTGCCGCGACCAGCGTGCCTTGCTGGCTGTAGCGCAGGCCCGTGCCGCGCAGGTCGAACACCACATTCTGCCGGCCCTGATCGTTGGTCAGCGTCACATTGCCATCGGCGATGCCCTGAATTTCCTGCCCGATAAACCCGCCAAGCTGGCCCAGATCGGTCGCGTTCAGCGTCGCCATCCCGTCCAGCACACCGCCCGGCCCCGACCGGAACCCGCCTTGCACATTCAGGCCGAGACCGTTGACGTTCAGCGCTTCGATATTCAACGCCCCGCCCGTCAGATCAAACCGCGCGCTGGCCGTCAGCGGACCGGAACCGGTCTGCGCGTCCAGCGAAGCCGACCCCGCCGGACCCGATACCAGCCGTTGCAGGTCATATTGCGCTGACAGATTGCCGAGTTGATAGGTGTCATACAGCAGGCTGTTCGCCGTCAGCTGTCCCGTGGTCGAAGGGTCCGAAAACGGCCCGCTCGCCCTGCCGGACACCAACGCCGACCCCGCCAGCGGTTTGCCCGCCAGCGCTTGCGCCAGCCCCAAATCCGCAACATCAACCTGATAATCCAGCCCCAGCATCTTCGCCGCCAGATCAACATCCCCCGCCACCCGCGCCCGCCCGATGGCCGCGTCAACGCTGGCATCTTGCAGGGTCAGGCGTTGGCTGCGCTGATCGAAAATCCCGACCGCATAGACCGATACCGTCTCGCCGATCACGCTCTCAATCGCGGGATTGTTCAGACGCGGCTGCGTCGCCGTTCCGCTCAGTGTGAAGGGCAGGGCGCCGTTCGGATCATTCGGCATCGCCAGATCAAGGTTCAGCCCGCCGAGCGAATAGAGATCATAATACAGCCCGCCGCCTTGCGCGGTGACATTGACATTCGGCAGGTTAAACGGCCCCACCGCCGTCCCGCTCGCCCGCAGCAATCCGCCGACAGGCTTGCCGACAAACCCGCTCAGCGGCGACAGATCGCTCGCATCGACATCAAAGCGCAGATCAAGCCGCGATCCGCCAATATCGACCAGCCCGTCAGCATTAACCGACGCAAATCCCGTCCGTGCGTTCAGCGTGTCCAGTTGCAGCGCCTTGGCGGTCTGATTAAACGATCCCCGCGCCACAACGGTCGCCTCGCCGCCGAGAGCATAGTCGAGATTAGGATCACCCGTTGTGATGGCGGCGGCGGTCAGATCAACATCAAACGGCAGCGCGCCGTTCAACGCTGCGCCAACCTTGGCGCGCCCGTCAATCCGGCCCACGATATACTGGTTATAGCGCAGGTTTTGCCCCGACAGCGTCGCATCAACGGCAGGGATCATAAAGTCGCCCGACGCCGTACCTTTAATCGCCAGCGACCCCGCCACATCGGCCTTTGCCAGCCCCGCAAACGCGGCCAGCTGCGCCGCATCCACATCGAAGCTAACATCAAGCCGCTTTGCCATCAGATCAATCGCGCCGCGCACATCCGCCGTCGCGTTTGCCGTGACCGCATTGGCCCGATCCAGCCGGATTGACTGCGCCGCCTGATT
>CALDZQ010000293.1 GCA_937944035.1 uncultured Neomegalonema sp.
AGCCACGCGGCGATGATTGCCGGGGCGATGACGGGCAAAGTGACGCTGAAGAAGGCTTGTACAGGGGTGCAACCGAGGTCGCAGGCGGCTTCCTCCAGCGACGAGTCGAAACTGACCAAGCGCGAGGAAACGACGACCGAGGCAAAGCACATGCCGAAGGTGATGTGGGCGAGGATTATGGTGGTGATGCCGCGATCCATATCCAGCGAAATGAACAGGAGCAGGAGCGAGAGGCCGGTGATGACTTCGGGCATGACGAGCGGGGCGTAAACCATGCTGGTGAAGAGCGTCCGGCCCCTGAATTTGCCAGCCCTAACTAAAGCATATGCAGCCAGCGTACCGAGGAAAGTTGCGACTGTTGCCGAGACAAAAGCGACACGAAGCGTGACCCAAGCGGCCTCAAGGAATGCCTCGTTTTGCAGGAGCGAGCTGTACCATTTTGTCGACCACCCGCCCCAGACGGTGACGAGTTTCGAGGCGTTGAAGCTGTAGATCACCAGCAACAGAATCGGCAGGTAAAGAAATGCCATGCCGAGGGCGAGAGAGGTGGCGTTGAACCATGAGAAGCGGCGGGTCATCGGCCCAACTCCTGCTTTTCCTGCTGCTTTTGGAACAGGACGATGGGGACGATCAGCAGGAGGAGTAAGACGATGGCGACGGCGCTGGCGAGGGGCCAGTCGCCGTTGGAGAAGAACTCGACCCAAAGCGTCTTGCCGATCATCAGCGTGTCCGATCCGCCCAGCAAATCGGGGATCACGAACTCACCAAGGGCGGGGATGAAGACGAGGAAACAGCCCGCGATTACGCCCGGCAGCGAGAGCGGCAACGTGACGAGGAAGAAGGCCGCGATGCGCGATGAGCCGAGGTCTTCTGCGGCCTCCAGCAGGCTTTCATCCATCTTCTCAAGCGTGGCGTAGATGGGCAGGATCATGAAGGGTAAGTAGCTGTAAACAATGCCGATATAGACCGCCGTGGGCGTGTTCATGATGACCAGCGGCTCGGAAATCAGGCCGATATGGAGGAGGAGCTGGTTGAGCAAACCTTCGGTTTTAAGAATGCCGATCCACGCGTAGACGCGGATCAGGAACGATGTCCAGAAGGGCAGGATGACCAGCATAACCAGCGTTGCGCGCCATCTCTGCGGGCTGCGGGCGAGGGCGTAGGCGATGGAATAGCCGATCAGCAGCGTGAAGACGGTCGAGATACCCGCGATCTTGAGGCTGGAGAGATAGGCGTTCACGTAGAGACTGTCTTCGGCAAGGAAGACGAAGTTCTCGAAATCGAGTTCGGCGAAGAATGCCTTGAAGCCCGCCCAGCCTTCGCTGATGTCGAATTGCGGGGTATAGGGCGGGAGCGAGATGGTGATGTCGCTGAGCGAGATTTTCAGGACGATCAGGAAGGGTGCGAGAAAAAAAATCAGCAGCCACAGGTAGGGCAGCAGGACGAACAGGCGCTGGCCGGGGGTGCTTTTCATGCCGGATGCCCCGCCTGCACTGGGTATGACGTTGTTTTTGCGGGTATTCCCGTTCCCGCAATCATGCCGTCAACAGGACGCCGGCGTCCTCCCTCCAATGGACCCAGACTTTATCCTCCCACGTAATGCCGCGATTGGCGGCGCGGTGGAGGTTGGATTCTTGGGCTTTTATGATCGCGCCCGTGGGCAGCTCGACGTGGTAGGTGGTGATGTTGCCGAGATAGGCGATGTCGATGACTTCGCCCTGGACGGCGTTGTCTTTGCCCTCAGGGCGCGATTTGGCGATGCCGACTTTTTCCGGCCTGAGCGCGAGCCAGACGGTTGTGCCGACGGGGGGCGTAGCGTCTGAGATGACGCGCAGATCGTCGCTGCCCTCGTTCCACGCAAGCGCAATGCCGCCCCGGTTGGCCGTGCCGCTGCGGCCTTCGATGATGTTCACCTCGCCAATAAAGTCGGCCACGAAGCGGGAGGCGGGGTGTTCGTAAAGGTCCATCGGCGGGGCGACTTGAGCAATTTCACCGTTGTTCATCACGGCGATGCGCGAGGAGACTGTCATCGCCTCCTCTTGATCGTGGGTGACGATGACGAAGGTTGTGCCGAGGGTTTCCTGAATATTCATCAGCTCGAACTGGGTTTGCTGGCGCAGCTTTTTGTCGAGCGCGCCGAGTGGTTCGTCGAGCAGCAGGAGACGGGGGCGTTTGACGAGGGCGCGGGCGAGGGCGACGCGCTGGCGCTGTCCGCCGGAAAGCTGGTGCGGCTTGCGTTTGCCGAAATCGGTCAGTTGGACCAATTTCATAATGCCGTTGACGCGCTCGGCGGTTTCGTCAGCCGGGATGCCTTCGCGTTTGAGGCCGAAGGCGATGTTTTTCTCGACGGTGAGGTGCGGAAAGAGGGCGTAGGACTGGAACATCATGTTCACCGGGCGCTTGGCCGGCGGGATGGGGCCGATGTCTTGTCCGTCGAGCAGAATTTGGCCCGATGTGGGTGTCTCAAAGCCTGCTAGCATCCGCATCAGCGTTGTCTTGCCGCAACCGGACGGGCCAAGGATGGCGAAAAACTCGCGTTCGTAGATGTTGACGCTGAGATCGTGGATCGCCTGAAACGCGCCGAAGAATTTGCTGACCGATTTTATCTCAATCAGCGGTTTCTTTTCGGGTTCATCCCAAGGGGCGAAAGAACTGAATCCGGCCATTTACGTATCCTGTGATCGTAAAGCGCGCTCCGTTAGCAGAGCGCGCGGAACGTCTTATTGGCCGGTTTTGACCTTGGTCCACATGCGTGTGACGACGCGGTTTACCTTTGGCGGGTAGGCCGTAACCGAGTAGAGGTTTGCGAGCGTCTCTTTGCTCGGATAGATCGCCGGATCGCCGATCACATCTGCATTCAACAGACCTTGTGAGCCGAGGTTGCCGTTGGCGTAATAGACGTAGTTCGACGCCTTGGCCATCACATAGGCGCGCAGGATAAAGTCGATGAAGGCGTGGGCATGGGCCGGGTTTGGCGCATCGGTCGGGATCGCCATCTGGTCAAACCACATCAGCGCGCCCTCTTTGGGGATCGAGTAGGCGATTGTGATGCCGTTGCCAGCCTCATCGGCACGGGCGAGCGCTTGCAGGACATCGCCGGACCAGCCGAACGCCACGCAGATGTCGCCGTTAGCGAGGGCGTTGATGTATTCTGAAGAGTGGAATTTCTGAATATGCGGGCGGACCGCCATCAGGACTTCTTCGGTCTTTTTCAGGACTTCCACGTCTTTGGTGTTGGGATCTTCGCCGATATATTTCAGCGCCGCCGGGATGATCTCGGTCGGGGCGTCGAGTACGTGAATGCCGCAGCTTGCCAGCTTTTCCGCATTGGCGGGATCGAACAGCAGGGCGAGGGAATCGGTCGGTGCGTCGTCGCCGAGGACTTCTTTCACCTTATCGACATTGTAGCCGATGCCGGTCGTGCCCCACATGTAGTTGATTGAGTGCTCGTTGCCGGGATCGTACACGGCTGTGCGCTCATCAATCGCGGTCCAGACGTTGCCCAAATGCGGGAGTTTGGATTTGTCGAGCTTCTGGAACGCGCCCGCTTCAATCTGGCGGCTAAGGAATGTGCCGGTCGGGACAACGACGTCGTAGCCGGAGCCGCCCGCGAGCATTTTGGTTTGCAGCAGCTCGTTCGAGTCAAACACATCGTAACGCACTTTGATGCCCGTTTCGGCCTCAAAATCCGCGAGAATGCTCTCGTCAATGTAGTCGGACCAGTTGTAGACGTTCACAACCTTTTCGTCTTCGGCATACGCGCCGCTGGTGAGGGCGGCGGCGGAAAGGGTGGCAGCCGTAACGGCGGCGAGCGCGTGAGTGAATTTCATATGAGGATCTCCCGAATCATTGTTCGGGTGCAGATTAACAGCAAGTTAGGAAACAGCAGCGGGAAATTGGGGGATGCAGTCAAACGCTTAGTTGTTAGCCCGCAGGATGCCTACCCTAACTTGTCAGCAACCCCACAACCTCATCCGGTGAGCGGGCGAGCTTTGCACCTGCGGCCTCCAAGATCGCGCCTTTTTGCTCGATTGAGCCGGAGCCGAGCGTGGCAAGTGTTCCGGCGTGGCCCATGCGGCGGTCTTCGGGGGCGTGGCGGCCTACAAGCAGAGCGACGACCGGCTTGGAGAAGCTTTCGGCGGCTAGGTAATCTGCTGCGGCTTCTTCTTCGACGCCGCCCAGTTCGCCGATCAGCACGATGCTTTTGGTCTGTGGGTCGTCCTTAAACAGCGCGAGACACTCGGCGAAGCCGATGCCGTGGATGGGATCACCACCGATACCAATTGTCGTTGACTGACCCAAGCCCCCCGCGTTGGTCAGCGCGACAATTTCGGATGTCAGCGATGCCGACCGCGCCACGATTCCCACTGAGCCGGGACGCGCGTCGCCTGTCTGCATCACGCCGATTTTGCACGCGCCCGGTGTCAGTACGCCTTGTGAATTGGGTCCGACCAGTCGCGTGGACGACCCTGAAAGTGCTGCCTTCACGCGCAGCATATCCAGCGTTGGTATCCGTTCGGTCACGCAGACGATCAAGCCGATTTCCACCTCAATAGCCTCAATCATCGCATCGGCCGCGTAGGCGGCGGGGACCATTATCATACTCGCATCCGCGCCTGTTTCGGCCACCGCATCGAGGGCTGTGTCGAATACCGGCAGGCCGAGATGCTGCGAACCGCCCTTGCCCGGCCGCACACCACCCACATACGTGCCGGGGGCATAACGCATCGCCAGTTCGGCATAGAATGTGGCGGAGCGCCCGGTCATGCCCTGCACGATGACGCGGGTATTTTTATCGATCAGGATACCCATTACGCAGCCCCCTTCGACAGTTTAACCGCCATTGCGACCGCTTCTGTCATGCTTCCCGCGTGGTGATGGGGCAGGTCTTTGTCATCCATCATCCGCCGCGCCCAATCGGCATTATGCCCCGCCACCCGAAACACAATCGGCGGCTTTCGTGTGCTGCGTTGATAGGCAAAGCCCAGCGAGCCGACCACAAGGTCGCAGGCCGTCATCCCGCCACCGTGGATGTTCACCAGAAGCACGTTGACCGCAGGGTCTTCGATTAGCAAGCCGATGCCGCGCGCGATCTGGAAACTGGTTGCCGTGGTGCGGATGTCCATGAAGTTAGCGGGTGCGCCGCCGTGTTCAACGACCATGTCATAGGTCGCAAGTCCAAGCCCTGCGCCATTTGTGACAAGACCGATGTCGCCTTCCATTTTCACGAAGTTGATTTCGTTGCGCTGAGCTATCAATTCACTGGGGTCGAGATGGACGTTATGTGACAGCGCCTCGAATTCGGGATGCCTGAACAGGGCGTTGTCATCCAGCACTATCTTCGCATCAATCGCGACCGCACCGCCATCCGGCATCAAAGCCAGCGGATTGATCTCGATCAGGCGCGCATCTGTGTCGAAGAAAGCTTTCACCAGCGCCTCGATCACCGAGCAAACAGAAGCTATATGCGCTTCCTCAACCCCGACATTCGCCAGGAATGCAGCCAATTCCGCCGGATTATGCGCACCATCCCGCTCAAGCGCGTATTTCTGGACCAGTTGAGGCGCTTTGCGGGCATTTTCCTCAAAATCCATACCCCCGGCTATAGATGCCATCAAAGTCGGGCGTGCGTTGCGCTGGTCGATCAGCAGTGACAGAAACAACGCTGTATCAAAATGCAGGGCTTCTTCGATATACACACTGCGAACACACTCGCCTTTCGGCCCTGTTTGCGCCGTCACCAGTGTTTGCCCAATGAGCGCATCCGTTGCCGCACCCGCTTGAACAGCGCCGTCAGCAAATTTTATTCCGCCCGCCAATCCGCGTCCTCCGGCCCGGATCAATGCCTTGACCACAAGCTTTTCCGTTGCCAGCATTGCAGCGACGCCCCCGCCAGCAATGCCGTTATCCGCGACGCCACCACGAGGCAGCGCAATGCCGAATCCGCCCAAAATTTTCTTCGCTTCCGCCTCTTGAAGAAACATCTGATCCCCCTTAGCCGTCCTCACGTCGCGATTCACCGTTGACGGTTTGCCTGACTGGCGTATGGTACACCACATACATTGATTCTCTGCAAGGACCGCACCCCGGTATGGCGAGCATCTTAAATTTGAGACCCGTTGATGGTAGCTTCAGCCTTGGAGATCACATCTATGATGTGCTTCGTGAGGCAATCCTCAACATGAAAGTCTATGATGCGGAAACAGATTTGCGCCTTGATGAGCGGGCGCTTTCCGATGCGCTGAAAATTTCCCGCACTCCTGTTCGTGAAGCGTTGGTACGGTTGGAGCAGGATGGTTTCGTCGAGGTCCGGCCCCGCAAAGGTGTTTTTGTTTTGCGCAAATCCCACATCGAGATCATGGAGATGATTATCGTCTGGGCCGCGCTCGAAAGCATGGCTGTACGTCTGTTGATTGAACATGCGACTGACGAAGAGATTGCCTCGCTTCGTGATCTGGCTGCCCAATACAGCAGCGACGATGCCAGGGCGCGGATTGAGGAATACTCAGAGGCGAACATCGCCTTTCACCAGCGCATTCTCGAACTATCAAAATGTGCGATGCTGAAAACCATCGCAGATGGCTTGTTTCTGCATATGCGCGCTGTACGCCGCAAGGCGATGGCTGAGGAAGACCGCTCGTCCCGCTCCGTCGTTGAGCATATGAGCATTATCGAAGCGCTTGAAAGTCGTGATGCCGACCGGGCTGCGGATCAAGTGCGTAACCATACGATGAAACTGCACGATCATGTGCGCGATACTTGGACTGATCTCGATCAACCACAGACAAAAAACGCAGCGGGATAACCCGCGCGCTGGCACGGGCAGAAGTCCCGTGACCGAATGGAGGAAGACATGGCTCAACCCGTTTCAGCAACCGCCCACGACACGCTTGCGCAGAAAAGTCGCGATGACAGCATTGTCTCCGGCGGACGTTTGGTCGCCAAGGCTTTGAAGGCAGAGGGGGTCGATACGATCTTCACGCTGTGTGGCGGTCATATTATCGATATTTATGATGGCTGTATCGACGAGGGAATTCGCATTGTCGATGTTAGGCATGAGCAAACAGCCGCTCACGCCGCAGACGGTTATGCCCGCCAGACCGGAAAGCTCGGCTGCGTCGTCACCACGGCCGGTCCGGGGTGCACCAATGCCGTCACGGGCGTCGCGACCGCGTTTCGCTCCGAAAGTCCGATCCTGCATATCGGCGGCCAATCCAGCCTGACCCAGCATAAGCAAGGCTCGCTGCAAGACCTGCCGCATGTCGATATGATGACGCCGATCACCAAGTTCGCATCGGGCGTGTTCTCGACTGAGCGGGTGGCTGATATGGTCAGCATGGCTGCGCGTGAGTGCTTTAACGGCGCTTATGGCCCCAGCTACCTTGAAATTCCCCGCGATATTCTTGATGCCGAAGTGCAGCTGACCAAGGCGACGGTTCCGGCGGTTGGTAAATACCGCGCTTCGACCAAGTCCATCGGTGATCCGGCGGATATTGAACGCCTCGCCGATCTGTTGGTTGCGGCGGAGCGGCCTGCGGTGCTGTTTGGTCAGCAGGTGATGTCGAGCGGCAGCCTTGACGCGGCGGCGAATTTTGCGCGTGCACTCGATATTCCCGTCTACGCTAATGGCGGTGCGCGGGGGATGATGCCGAATGATGATCCGCATCACTTCGACCGGACACGCTCGGATGCGTTCAAGCGCGCCGATGTGATCCTGATCGTGGGAACGCCGTTCGATTTCCGCATGGGCTATGGCAAGCGCCTGTCCAATGACGCGACGCTGGTGCAGATCGACCAGTCTTATGCCACGGTTGGTAAAAACCGCGACGTGGACCTTGGCATCGCGGGCGATCCCGGCGCGATTTTGACAGCGGTTGCCGCCGCCGCTTCTGGGCGGATGGACAAGGGCAAATCGCAGCTTCGCCAACAGTGGATGCGCGACTTGCGCGCCATTGAAGCGACGAAACTCGAAAAGCTGATGCCGCTGTTCACAAGCGACCGCAACCCGATCCACCCGTACCGTCTGGCGTGGGAAATCAATAACTTCCTCCGTGATGACACCATTTACATCGGCGATGGCGGTGATGTCGTGACCATCTCCGCTCAAGCAGTGCGCCCACGTGCGCCGGGGCAGTGGATGGACCCCGGCGCACTTGGCTCGCTGGGTGTCGGGACAGGGTTCGCGATGGCGGCAAAGCTGGCACATCCTGAAAAAGAGGTGGTCTGCCTCTACGGGGACGGCTCTTTCGGGATGACATGCTTTGATATGGAGACCGCACAGCGCTTCGGTGCGCCGTATCTGGCGGTGGTCGGAAACAACTCAGCGATGAACCAAATCCGTTATGGGCAGATCGCCAAATACGGCCCGAACAGAGGTGACATCGGCAATAAACTCGGTGATGTTGACATGTCCATGTTCGGGAAAATGATCGGCGGTTACGGCGAGGACGTGCGCGAGGCGGACCAAATCCTGCCCGCGATGGAGCGCGCCCGCGAAGCAATCGCCAAGACCGGCAAATGCGCCGTGGTCAATGTCTGGATTGACCCGAATGAATACGCGCCGGGCACAAAAGCCCAGACGATGTATAAGTAACTCATAGCGTTACCCCTTCGCGTTAGGGGTAACACCACTTTACTACCGGCATCCGGTGAAAAGACTAAAAAGGTACTGGAATGAAAGCTCTCGAAGGCGTCAAAATCCTCGACTTCACCCATGTTCAATCCGGCCCGACCTGCACGCAGTTGCTGGCGTGGTTCGGGGCGGATGTTATAAAAGTGGAGCGTCCCGGCGTCGGTGATGCGACCCGCAAGCAACTTCAGGACGTGCCGGGTGCTGATAGCCTTTATTTCACGATGCTCAACCACAACAAGCGGTCCATTGAACTGAATCCGAAGACGGAAGAAGGGAAAAAAGTCCTCACCCGCCTCGTCGAGGAGTGCGACGTGCTGGTCGAAAACTTTGCGCCGGGCGCGCTCGACCGGATGGGATTTTCGTGGGAGAATATCCAGAAAATCAATCCCCGCATGATTATGGCTTCGGTTAAAGGCTTTGGTCCGGGCAAATACGAAGACTGTAAGGTCTATGAGAACGTGGCGCAGTGTGCGGGCGGTTCGGCCTCGACCACGGGTTTCCTCGACGGTCCGCCTCTCGTGACGGGTGCGCAGATTGGTGATAGCGGCACGGGCCTGCATCTTGCGCTCGGTATCGTCACAGCCCTGTTTCAGCGTGAGAAGTCGGGTAAAGGTCAAAAAGTCCTCGCGGCGATGCAAGATGGGGTGCTGAACCTCTCCCGTGTTAAGCTTCGTGACCAGCAGCGCCTTCAAGCTGGCCCGCTCAAAGAATACTCGCAGTTCGGTGAGGGTATTCCTTTCGGTGAAGCCACCCCCCGCGCTGGCAACGATTCCGGTGGCGGTCAGCCCGGCCGTATTCTCAAATGCAAAGGCTGGGAGACGGACCCGAACGCGTACACCTATTTCATCACCCAAGCCGCCGTTTGGGGCAGCGTGTGTGATGTGATCGGCAAGCCTGAATGGAAAGACGCACCAGGCTACGCCACCCCGCCGGAGCGCCTTGATAAGCTGAACGAAATCTTCGGCGCGGTTGAGGAGTGGACCATGACCAAAGACAAGTTCGAGGTTATGGACATCTGTAATCCGCTCAACATCCCCGTTGGCCCGATCCTGTCGATGAAGGAAATCGCCGAGGATGAGGGTCTGCGTGCCACGGGAACCATTGTCGAATGCGACCACCCGGAGCGCGGCAAATACATCTCCGTGGGTTGTCCGGTCAAACTCAGCGACAGCAGCGTTGAGGTCGAACGCTCGCCGCTGTTGGGTGAACACTCCGAAGAAATCCTTCGCGATGTGCTGGGTTACAGCGCCGAAGACATCGCCCGCATCGCTGAAAGCGGCGCGGTTGGGGAGATCAAGAAGCAAGCGGCAGGGTAGGGTACGCGCTCTCCTCCAATATGACGGCTGGCATAATACTCAGGGAAATTTAAATGCGCATCATCGTGATGGGACAACAGGCTTTCGGTAAGGACGCGCTTGCGAAGATTCTCGATGCGGGTGTTGATGAGGTCGTGGCTGTGTATTGCGAGCCGGATCGGGAGGGCAAACCCGTTGATCCGATCAAGGAATTCGCCCTCGCACAGAATCTGCCTGTTCGCCAACCCGCCGATTTCAAATCCCAAGACACGCTCGACACGCTGGCTTCTTATGAGGCGGATCTGATGGTCATGGCTTTCGTCAACGTTTTTGTGCCTGAGGCGGCGCGGGATACGCCGAAACTAGGCTCAATCTGCTTTCATCCTTCACTGCTACCGCTGCATCGCGGGCCGAGTGCGGTGAACTGGCCGATTATCATGGGAGCCGAGAAATCGGGTTACTCATGGTTCTATCCTACCGATGGCCTTGATGAGGGCGACAGTCTGTTGCAATGGGAATGCCCCATTGCTCCAGATGACACGGTCATCAATCTGTACTTCAAAAACATCTACCCCTCTGCCATCGACTCGGTACTGACCGTCTGCGACCTCTTCCGAAACGGCAATCCGCCGCGCATCGTGCCTGACGAGAGCCAAGCGACTTACGAGCGGCGTTGCACCAGAAATCATGCCCGCATCGACTGGAACAAGCCCGTCAAGCAGGTCTATGACCTGATCCGGGGCACGAACCCTGCTCCCGGCGCGTGGACTGTGTTGAACGGCGAGGAAGTGGGCGTCTTTGATTGCGCACGCGAGGCTGGCGACGGTGTTTCAGGGAAAGTCGTTTCCGTTACAGAAAACGGCGTCACCGTGCAGTGCGTTGGCGGGCGTATCCTGTTGAAAAGGGTACGACCAAAAGGCGGTGATAAGCAGCCTGCGGGAGAATGGGCAGCGTTGGCCGGTGTCGAAAAGGGCACTGTACTGGGCGCTTAGAGAGATTAACGAAACCACGACAGCAATTATCGCGCGTGGAAAAGGGGTTTTGGAATGTCGGACATTGAGATAGCACGCCAGGCGAGCAAGAAACCAATTCAGGAGATCGGCGCGAAGCTGGGCATTCC
>CALDZQ010000294.1 GCA_937944035.1 uncultured Neomegalonema sp.
TTTGGTGTGTTTGGAGATAAGCGGGCGACCGGGGGTGGGAGTGGGCTGCGCTTCGCGCAGAACGCACCCGCCCGTGGGGCGGTCGGTCGCGTGTCGCCGCTTGCGCGGCTCCGATTTAACGTCGCTTCTAGTCTGTGCGCAGCACAGACACGCGATCGCCGCCCCACGGCGTGAGCGTTCCGCTCCCGCCCGGCGTCCGCTTGGTGACTTTTGAGATACTTGCGTTTGAGCCTTGGCAAATCCGGTAGGATTGAGGAGTTTTATCAGCAAAAACAACGCTATTGAGAGAGAGCTTCTCAAGGAGCGAGACCGGATACCCCGCCTTCGCGGGGTATGACAGCGGTTTTTGTTTCTATATTTGGAAAGTAAATTCAGGTCGCCGGAGCGCCCTTCAGGTAATTGGCGAGGGTGCGGCGGGTGGAGGAGCTGAGTTGCTCGTCCAGCGTCGCGGCCATCTCTGTGACCATGCCGTGCAGCATTTCCTGACGCTGGGCCATGTTGGGGTTTCCGGCAATGCGCAGCTCGGATTCAACGCGCGCTCCGGCGCCCGCTTCCTCGACATCATAGAGCGTGTTGATGACGATACGCACCTGGATCGTGCCGATGATGACCTCGCCCTCCGGCGTCTGCCGCGAAACGGCGCTGGCGTCGTCGATAATATAGGTCGCGTTGTACGGACCACCGACGGCTTGCAGGCGTTGCTTGGCCCAAAGTCGGGCCACCGCTTCGGGCGTGACCACGAAATCGGCATCGACCGGAACCGTGTCTCCGGCCGGAACGCGGGGGCGGATCAGGAGTTTGACACGCTCCACACCCAGCGGCATCGGGCCGGAATCAAAGGAAATCGGCGCAATATCAGGGTTCGTCGGATTGATGCGCGCGGCACATGCGCCGGTCAAAGCGGCCGCGCCAAGCAAGGTAAAGCTGGTCCGGCGGGTCATCATTTGCGTGTTCATCAGGTCTCTCATTTTTTAGTCGCCTTTCAAATCAGCGACCGAGAATTCGTATTTAGCACCACAAAACTGACAATCCGCAGAAATATGGCCGTTTTCCGCCAACTCATCGAGCGCGCTGCGATCATAGCCCGCAAACAGGCTCTCAAGCTGCCCGCGATCACAGGTGCAGCCGAATTTTACGGCTGTCGGCGGGTAGATTCGCGGGGCGTCCTCGTGGAACAGCCGTAACAGCAGGGTTTCCGGCTCGACATGCGGGCCGAGCAATTCATGCGCCTCGACGGTGGCCAGCTTTACGGCAGCGGTTTGCCAGTCATCGACCTTGCCGCCCATCGCGGCGATGTCATAGGCGGTCATCAATCCCGAATCGCCGGATGGATCATCGCCGCCGGGCGCATCGATTTGCGGCATCAGCGGCGAGGCGTCCGGCAAATGCTGGATCACGATGCCGCCCGCCCGCCACGCGGCCTCCTTGCCCGGCTCGGACGCTTTGGCCGAAGCGATGGCGAATCGGGTGGCGATTTGCTCGGACTGCGCGAAGTAGACTTCCATCGCATCGGCCAGCGTCTCTCCGGTCAGCGGGGTGACGCCCTGATAGGGCTGTCCGTGGCCGTGGTCGATGGTGACACCCATCAAACCCTCGCCCAACAGCGCGATTCCGGTGGCCTCGCTGACGGCGAATGCCTCCTTATCATAGGCCGCATAGGCACGGATGGTTGCCGGTTCGCCCTCCGCTTTCGGGGCAAAATAATCGGTGGCCAGCATCGTGACAGGGCCGGAACCGCGCGCCTGAATCGAGAAACGGTCCTTAAGCTTGATCGTCTGGCCGATCAGCGCGGTCAGCAAAGTCGCCTCCGCCAGCAGGCCCGAAATCGCGGTCGGGTAATCATGCTGGGTCAGGATCGTGTCAATCGACACATCCAGCCGCACCAACCGCCCGCGCACGTTCAGGCGGTCAAGCTGGAAAGGCAGGATCGAGTCGTCGCCTGTGACGGCGGTAATTTGTTCAAGACTTGCTTTGGTCATGTCCACTCTCTAACGGGGTGCATACGGATGCCTAGGCATCCCTTGAACGAAAATCAAATGCGCTGGTCTTCAAAATGATGCGACGTTTCGGAAAGCCGCCCGTTCAAGGCAGAGTCTATCGTGATCGCCCCGGTGTCTACTCGATTATCCGCGCCGGAAACGATCTGCTGCTGGCGGAGCAAAACGGGGATTTGCTGCTGCCGGGCGGCGGGATTGAGGCCGGGGAGTCTGTTTTTCAAGCGCTGCACCGTGAAATTAATGAGGAAACCGGCTGGCGCGCGCATCCGGTGCGGCGTCTGGGCGCTTATGTCAGGTATTGCTGGATAAGCGAGGAGCAATACTGGTGCAGGAAAATCGCGCATATCTATCTGTGCGATGCGGTGCGGCGGCTCGGCCCGCCTGTTGAGCCGGATCATAATCCTGTGTGGATGGATATGAGTGATGCCGGAGAGCGCCTTTATATGGATGGCGAGCGGGCCTTTGTTTCGGCATTCGCGGCCGCGAGTCGCAAAAAATGAAATGATCGCGGATTTCACACAGTCTTAAATGCTCAAGAATACCGTGGGACGCCTTGCAGCGATTTGCGATAAATCTGAGCCATGTCTCGCGCCTAGGTAGAGCTGCGCAAAACATGGCACTTGGTGATTCAGAACAATCGCAATTCGCTTTAATAAGGAAATTTCATGGATGTCATTCTGAAAGTCACCCGCTGGATAGCGGGTGTGATTTTCTTGATTGTCGCTCCGCTCATTCTGATCGTCATCGGCGCGCTTATCGCAGGGTTTGGCATTTCCAAAGAGTGGAGCTGGGTAACAAACGGTGGTGCAATCATATGCGCTCTCGGCATATTCTGGACGTTCAGAATGTGGTGGAGCGAGGATTGGGGTTAATTTTTCAGCCCAGCTCCAGCAACACGATCTCAGGCGGCATACCGAAGCGGATCGGGGCGATGGAGCAGCCCAAGCCGCCTGATACGAGAAGATGCCGCCCTTCCTCGACCACATGGCCGTAAGCGAAGCGGTTTTTGTATCTTGAGGGGACGATGGGCGAGTAGCCGAATAATCTGACTTGCCCGCCATGTGTATGCCCCGACAGAGTCAGCGATACGCGCTTTGGCACTCGCGGGAAAATATCCGGCTCGTGCGCCATCAGCAGGACAGGCGCATCGTCGGTGATTTGGGCGAGTGTGCCGCTGAGATCATCCGTGCCTTGATCGAGTTTGCGGATACCGGACTTCCTGCGGACGGGGAACGCAATTTGGTCCCCCAGCCCTGCCAGCCAGAAAGACTCGCCGTTTTGCTCGATGCGCAGCGCTTTATTCTCAAGAACCGGTACGCCGGCAGCCTCCAGTGCAATTTGTCCGAAAACCGGGCCGTGACCTAACAGTTGCGCGGTCTCATCCTCCCACCAGTCGTGGTTTCCCAGCACGGCAAACCGCCCCAACGGCGCGGTAAGTTTAGCGAGAGAGGCGGCCCAATCGGCGGGTGGCACGTCGGATGCTTTGATCGTCATGCCTGAACTGTAATCACCCAGCAGCAGGATAATGTCCGGTTTCAGCGCGTTGGTCTCGGTAACGATTTTGTCGATCCGCTCCAGCGACATCCACGGATTGCAGGCATGGATGTCGGCCAGCACGGCGACGCGCAGTTTTAGCCCGGCTTTCCATGCGGGCGGCGTGAAAGCGTAGCGTTTGACACGCAGACGGTAGAGCGGCTCTATCGCCAGCGCATACGTGCCCAGAGCCGCCGAGGCCAGCGCACCCAGTCCGATGATCTTCAGAAATTTCCGGCGGGAGATCATGCGTTGTGCCCTGTACCTTGCTGCGCGATAAGGTCATCTAGCACGAATCCATAAACAGGAACCTCGCTCATGGACCCGATTGTTATCATCTCCGCCGCCCGCACACCGATGGGCGGGTTTCAAGGTGCTTTGAGTGGCGCGACCGCCCCGGAACTGGGCGCAGCCGCAATCCGTGCGGCTGTGGAGCGCGCGGGTGTTGCGCCGGAAGATGTGGACGAGGTGCTGATGGGCTGCGTCCTGCCAGCCGGACAAGGCCAAGCGCCCGCGAGGCAAGCGGCGCTGGGAGCGGGTTTGCCGCAGTCTGTGCCGTGCTCGACGCTGAACAAGATGTGCGGGTCGGGGATGAAGACGGTGATGGTCGCGATGGATCAGCTGCGCGCGGGCAATGGAACCACGGTCGTCGCGGGGGGCATGGAGTCGATGACGAACGCGCCCTATCTACTACCTACCATGCGCGGCGGCGCACGATTAGGACATACCGGTGCGGTCGATCATATGTTTCTCGACGGGCTGGAAGATGCCTATGACAAAGGCCGCCTGATGGGGACGTTCGCCGAGGATTGCGCGGAGAAATTCCAGTTCACGCGCGAGGCGCAAGACGAATACGCGCTGCGCTCGCTCTCATGTGCGTTGGCCGCTCAGAACGAAGGGCGGTTTGCGGATGAGATCACGCCCGTCACGCTGACAACCCGCAAAGGCGATGTCGTGGTCGGTGAGGACGAGCAACCAAAAGCCGCCCGCCCCGACAAGATCCCGCACCTCAAACCGGCTTTCCGCAAAGACGGCACGGTCACGCCCGCGAATTCATCCTCAATCTCGGACGGCGCGGCGGCGCTGGTGCTGATGCGCGAGAGTGATGCGAAGGCGAAAGGCTTGACCATCCGCGCGCGCCTGCTCGGCCATGCCAGCCATGCGCAGGAGCCGGGCTGGTTTACGACCGCGCCCGTGCCTGCAATGCAAAAACTGCTTGGAGCGGTGGGTTGGTCGGTCGCGGATGTTGATCTGTGGGAAGTGAACGAGGCATTCGCCGTCGTGCCGATGGCCGCAGAGCGGGAATTGGGGATTGCGCGCGAAAAGCTGAACGTCAACGGCGGAGCGTGCGCTTTGGGACATCCCATCGGGGCCAGCGGGGCGCGGATATTGGTGACATTGCTGCACGCGCTGGAGGTTTCGGGCGGCAAAAAAGGCATCGCATCGCTGTGTATCGGTGGCGGTGAAGGGACGGCGGTGGCGGTTGAGCGGATGTAAAGCACTGATTACCAAAGCGTTTTGCCGTCATATAACTGTCATTTAAAGGTAACATAGTCGTCGTATCGGCTGCCTAGCTTTTTGAGTGTCAGGGCATCTTTTCAGTGGCGTGAAGTATGTGTATGTTTTTGTCTGCGTGTCAGCGCCTTGCCCCGTCGCGTTTCTTGCGCATCCGCGCGCCTTTAAAGGAGATCTTCTCAAGATGAAGACCCGTATCATCCTTTCAGTAGCAACCGCCGCAGCACTCGCAACCAGCGCCGCTTCAGCGCGTGATGAAATCCGCATTGTCGGCTCATCCACCGTGTTCCCGTTTGCGACTGCGGTGGCCGAGCAGTTTGGCAAGAAAACACAATTCGCGACGCCGGTTGTTGAAGCGACAGGCTCAGGCGGCGGTCTCAAACTGTTTTGCACGGGGGTTGGCGCGGAATATCCTGATGTCGCAAACGCCTCACGCCGGATGAAGGCGAGCGAGTTCAAGCTGTGTAATGACAACGGCGTCACCGATATTATCGAAATCAAGATCGGTTATGACGGCATCGTCATCGGCAACGCGATCAATTCGCCGAATCTGGATCTGACGCGCAAGGATCTTTATCAAGCCCTTGCCAAAGACGTGTTCTCCTACGGTCGCATGACGGCCAATCCGAACAAGGTTTGGAGCCAGGTGAACCCGTCACTGCCCGCTGAGATTATCGAAGTGCTCGGCCCGCCCCCGACCTCCGGCACACGCGATGCGTTTGAAGAGCTTGCGATCCAAAAAGGGGCGCGTGATGCGGGCCTCGACAAGGATGCGGCCAAGGAAGTCACACTGCGTGACGACGGCGCGTATATCGAAGCGGGTGAGAACGATAACCTGATCGTTTCAAAGCTTGAAGCCGACCCGAAGAAAGTCGGTGTGTTCGGCTTTTCCTTCCTGGACCAGAACGCCGACCGCATCAAAGGCGCGATGGTTGAAGGGGTTGAGCCGACCTTCGACAATATTGCCTCCGGTGAATACCCCGTCGCGCGTTCGCTGTGGTTTTACGTCAAGAAAGCCCATGTCGGCGTGATCCCCGGTATCGAGGAATATCTCGAAGAATTCATGTCTGACTCGGCGATTGGCGAGGACGGTTACACCGTTGATAAGGGCCTGATCCCGCTGCCCGAAGAAGAATTCGCCAAGTTTCAAAGCGCCGGGAAAAACCTTGTCGTTATGACCGGTGAAGAAAAGCTCAAGTAAGGCTTTGACAAATATGGATGATGCCGCGCATGAACAGCGCGGCATTTTTTTTCGTTTATTCGGGCATGAACAGCGCTGCATTTTTTCGTTTATCCGGGCCGAAGACTTTGAGGGAATAACAGATGCTGTCATGGGTTGCTCTGATCGTGACACTGATGACGGCAGGCGCGTTTGTCGCCTCCCGCCACCGCGCCCGCAGCGTTGCACACGGTGATCTCGCCGCCTTGCATTCGCGCCCCGTCTATCACGGCGCTTATACCGCGCTCCGGGTCGCGATTGCCGGGTTCGGCGTGCTGATCGTCGGCCTGATCCTCAGCAATATCGGTCTGCGCGCGGCGCTGTTCGCTGCCATTCCTGACAGTCTCGGCACGCTGTCGCAGATTGAGCGGGATTTGATCGTCAGCGATGGCGTGGCGATTGCCGCCGGTGAGGTGGCCTCCCGCACCGATGCCGCGCGCGAGGCGGTGGGCGCGCGATATAATACGCTGATGATGGCGCGTAACATCGGTCTTGCCGTCCTGACCCTTGGCGCGGCGGCATTTGTGTATCTGCGCAGTATCACCCAAATCAGCGTCCCCTTCCGCGCCCGCAACCGGACAGAAAAAATCGTGCAAGGCCTGCTGATGGTCAGTGCGGGGATCGCGATTCTGACGACCATCGGGATTGTCGCGTCGCTGTTGGGTCAAACGCTGGTGTTTTTCTCGGAAATTCCGATCACGAAATTCCTGTTCGGCACGCTGTGGAGTCCGCTGTCCGGTGTGCATAGCGGGTCGATGGACCCGGACAAGGTTGGCGCGATTCCGCTGTTCGCGGGGACGTTGCTGATTACGTTCATCGCAATGCTGGTGGCGGTTCCGGTGGGTCTGTTCGCTGCGATCTTCCTCTCGGATTTCGCCTCCAACCGCGCGCGGGGGATTATCAAACCGATGCTGGAAATCCTCGCGGGGATTCCGACCGTGGTTTACGGGTTTTTCGCCGCGATTACCGTTGCGCCGTTTTTGCGGGATACGGGCGCGGCGGTGGGCCTGACGATTTCATCCGAAAGCGCGCTGGCGGCGGGGGTGGTGATGGGGATTATGATTATCCCGTTCATCTCCTCGCTGTCCGATGACGTGATAAACGCCGTGCCGCAAAGCCTGCGCGACGGCTCTTACGGGCTGGGCGCGACCAAAGCCGAGACGATCCGCAAAGTGATCCTGCCCGCCGCGCTGCCGGGCATCGTCTCCGCCGTGCTGCTGGGTGTCAGCCGTGCGATTGGCGAGACGATGATCGTGGTGATGGCCGCCGGACAAGGGGCCAATCTTACCGCCAACCCGTTCGAGGCGGTGACGACTGTGACGGTGCAGATCGTCGCGCTGATTACGGGCGATACGGAGGCCGCTACCGCCGCCGGACCCGCCTTTACGCTGGGCTTCACGCTGTTCTGCGTGACCCTGATATTCAACGTCATCGCGCTGCGGCTGGTGCGCAAATATCAGGAATCCTATGACTGATTTTCAAACGTCACACTCTGCGAAGACGGAGTACCCGGTCTCGTTTTCCGTGAGACTGTTTTGCCATCAACCGGGTGCGGATTGTCCGTCTGCGCGGACAATGACTGTATATGAGGGTGGGATATGATGAGCGAAACCACCATGCCCCCTGCCGTTTCGGTTCATACGGGCGAGGCCGCGAAGAAGCGGATGAAAAAGCGGCACAATGCTGAAAAGCGGCTGCGCGCCTATGGGATTATCGCGATTTCGCTGGCCGCGCTGGCGCTGGTTGCGTTGCTCTACAACGTCTTCGCCCGCGCTGTCAGTGTGCGGACCGAACATTACATCACCGTTGCCGCCGATATTAGCAAAGACGAAAACGACTTTCTGAAAGTCGTCAAAACCGCCGCAAGAGAGGCTTTTCCCTTCGCCTCCGGCCGCACGCAGAAACGCGAGGTTTACGGCCTGTTCAGCGATGGTGCGGCGGATGATATGCGTGATGCCGCCGAGGCCGGAACGCTTGAGGCGGGATCGGGCATACAGCGCCGCTTTTTGCTGTCGGACAGCGTTGATCTTTACCTGCGCGGCGTGTTCGGGACGCTGGAAGAGCGGGAACCGGAAGGGGCGCTGACGCTGAGCGAGGACGGCAAGACCGTGCTGCTGCAATCCACGGCGGCGGACTTTAACGACGCGCTCGGATTGGTCAAAGCGGGGCTTGCGCAACAATCTGAACGCCTGCGCCGTGAGGCCGAGCGCCAAAGTGCCGGCATCGAAACCCTGACGGCCCGCCTGCCCTCGCTCGAAGGGCCGGAACTCGACGATACCAAAGCGCAGATCGAAGGGTTCAAAGCCAAACGCGCACAGTTGAGCGGCCAAGCCGACGCGCTCGACGCAACGATCATGGCGCAAGGCGGGGAACGGCTGAAACTGACCAACCGGATGCCCAGCTTCTTTGTGCGCAGCAATGACGGCATTCTCAAACTGACCGAGGTTTCAAGCACCACGGCCCTCGGCAAACCCCTCATACCGTTGAGCGGGACGGCAGCGGGCGCGTGGTCATTGCTGAGTTTGGACCGGCCTGAAATCGGACGCCCGGTGAAAGATTTCCAGGTTGCCTTGGTCGAGGATTTGCGCGCGAAAGACCGGATTGAGGAAGTCACCAACTGGCGTTTCTTCACCTCCAGTGACTCGACCCAGCCTGAGATTGCCGGGATTTACGGCGCGCTGATCGGCAGCATGTGGACCATGCTGGTGACGTTCAGCCTCGCCTTTCCGATTGGCGTGATGGCGGCGATTTATCTGGAAGAATTTGCCCCCCGCAACCGCTGGACCGATTTTATCGAGGTGAATATCAACAACCTCGCCGCTGTGCCCTCCATCGTGTTCGGGTTGCTCGGCCTCGCCGTTTTCCTGCATTTCTTCGGTGTTCCGCGCTCCTCGCCATTGGCGGGTGGTCTGGTGCTGGCGCTGATGACGCTGCCGACGATTATCATTGCCAGCCGCGCCTCGATCCGTGCGGTTCCGCCCTCAATCCGTTCGGCGGCGCTGGGGTTGGGGGCATCAAAAGTGCAGACGACCTTCCATCACGTTTTGCCGCTGGCCATGCCCGGCATCCTGACCGGAACCATCATCGGCATGGCGCAGGCACTGGGCGAGACCGCGCCGTTGCTGATGATCGGCATGGTCGCGTTTATCACGGCAGTGCCGGAGGGAATCACCGATTCGGCCACCGTCCTGCCCGTGCAGGTTTTCAACTGGGCCAACGCTTCCGAGCGGGCGTTTGATATGCGCACGGCCGCCGCGATTGCGGTGCTGCTCGGCTTTCTCGTGGTGATGAACATGATCGCCATTATCCTTCGCAAACGCTTTGAACGCCGCTGGTAAGCTGGAGCCAATTATGACCGAATCTTCTTCTCCACTGCCGCACGCAAAGTTCCGATGCCGGGGCGTGAATGTGCATTACGGCATGGCGCAAGCGATCAAGGACAACGATATTGACATTTATGACAAGTCGGTCACGTCCTTTATCGGCCCGTCCGGCTGTGGCAAATCCACGTTTTTGCGCTGTCTGAACCGGATGAATGACACCATCGATATTTGCCGCGTGACGGGGGATATTCGTCTTGATGGCGTGGATATTTACGACACCGAGATTGATCCCGTCCAACTGCGCGCCCGTGTCGGGATGGTGTTTCAAAAGCCGAACCCGTTCCCGAAATCGATCTTCGACAACGTCGCCTATGGCCCGCGAATCCACGGCCTCGCCAGCAATCGCGCCGATCTGGATGCGCTGGTCGAGAGTAGCCTGCGCAGTGCGGGGTTGTGGGATGAGGTCAAGGACCGGCTGTCCTCTGCCGGGACGGGCCTGTCCGGTGGACAACAACAACGCCTGTGCATCGCCCGCGCCATCGCCACGCAGCCCGAAGTGCTGTTGATGGACGAGCCGTGCTCGGCCCTTGACCCGATTGCGACCGAAATCGTTGAGGAACTGATAACCAACCTGGGTGAGACTTACTGCGTGGTGATCGTGACCCACTCGATGCAGCAGGCGAACCGGATTTCAGAACGCACCGCGTTTTTCCATCTTGGCGAGCTGGTGGAATATGAAACAACTCATGATATATTCAATACGCCGAAAGACGAGCGGACCATCGGGTATGTCAGTGGCCGGTTCGGATAATAATAAAGCGATTTCAAGAACGGGCTACAGGCGTTTCAGCCCGCAAATCGCGCCAAAATAAGAATGCAGAACAACGGGAGCGTGACATGACTTTTGAAGCGGAAATGAGCAAGCTCGACACCAATATCGCCGAGTTCGGCGGGGCGGCGGAAGAGCAGTTGTCCAAAGCCATTGAAGCGATGACGACCCGCGATGTTTCGCTGGCCCGTGCGGTTATTCAGGGCGACAAGGCGCTGGACGCGACCGAATTGCTGATCGACCGCGAGACGGCGGCGATGTTCACGCGCCGTCAGCTTATGGCTACAGATCTGCGCACGGTATTGGCCATTATCAAAATCGCCTCGACGATCGAGCGGATCGGTGATCTGGCCAAAAACACCGCGCGGCGCTCGATTTTGCTGAGCGAACACACGCCCCTGAAAACCGTGAATGCGGTGGCGCGGATGGGGCGGGAGACGCTGAAGCAATTCAGCGATTCGCTTGATGCTTTCGCCCAGCGGAACGATCAGATGGCGCTGGCGGTTTGGGCGCATGACGAGGTGTTGGATAACCTCTACAATGCGCTCCAGCGCGAGATCATCGCCGAGATGGCAACCGAATCGGACGCGATTGCCGAGCATACGCAACTGCTGTTCATCGCGAAAAATATGGAGCGGATCGGCGACCACGCAACGTTTATTGCCGAAATGGCCCATTACATCGTCACCGGATCGCAGATCATCGAAGCGCGGCCCAAGGGACTGCCCGACGGGTCGCCGGAATCATTGGCGGGTTAAGGCATGGCGCAGCGGATTCTTGTGGTCGAGGACGAGGATGCGCTTTGCACCCTGCTCGAATACAATCTTCAAGCCGCAGGCTTCGCACCGACCGTGGTGCGCGATGGCGACGAGGCGCTGCTGCATTTGCGCGAAGAAGTGCCCGACCTGATTATTCTCGACTGGATGCTGCCCGGCACGTCAGGCATCGAAATCTGCCGCCAAACCCGCGCCCGGAGCGAAACACGGGCCGTACCGATCATCATGCTGACCGCGCGGGGCGAAGAAGCGGACCGGATTCGCGGGCTTGATACGGGCGCGGATGACTATGTCACCAAGCCGTTCTCCGTCAGTGAACTGATCGCCCGCGTCCGTGCCAATCTGCGCCGCAGCGGGGCGGGGACCGAGACGCTGCAAGCGGGCGATATTGTGATGGACCTTGAGACGCACCGTGTGCATCGCGGGGAGCGGGAAATTCATCTCGGCCCAACCGAATTCCGTCTGCTGGAATGCCTGATGCGCCGTCCCGGACGGGTTTACAGCCGCGAACAACTGCTGGACATCGTCTGGGGCCGCGATGTCTATGTCGAGGCGCGCACGGTCGATGTGCATGTCGGGCGGCTGCGCAAAGCACTGAACGGCAAACGCGACGCCGACCCCCTGCGCACGGTTCGCGCCACGGGGTATGCGTTTGATGAAACGTACAAATGAGAGGCCAAATCCGCTTGCCCCGACACGGTGCGCTCGCTATACGGATGCCCAGCGCGGGTGTGGTGAAATGGTATCACACGAGCCTTCCAAGCTCTTGGTGCGGGTTCGATTCCCGCCACCCGCTCCAACTCTCAAGCATGATCGAAAACGAAAAAACGCGCCCCGAAGAGCGCGTTGCGGCAGCCTGAGAAGCAGTCTACGGAATCAGCCGCGCCAACTGCGCACGGGGCCGGTGTCGAGATGGACGAATCCGTTGCGGGGATAGTAGCCGACGCCGCCCGCGTGCATCTTGCGGCCGAGCTTGCTGAAGGTGCGGGTTGAGACATCGCCGGGACGCACATCAACGGCCATGCCCTTCATGTGGAACGAGTTTTTCGCGACCTTACGATTGCGGCGGCGCAGCATTTTGTTGGTCTCCGGCGACCGATAGCCCGACACGATGGTCAGTGGCTCGTCATAGCCGATTTCCGCCTGAACGCTGGCAAGCAGCTCGATCAATCCCTGATCCATGTGCTTGACCTCATCGCGCCGCCAGTCACGCATCAGATGGTCGATCTCGACAAGCGCGTCCTGGTAAACCAGCGGTCCCTGACGGAACACATCGTTGAAAACCTCGCCCGTGCGCTGGACCTTGATGAACAGGCGTTGCTCCACATCATCTGTGATGAGCGCGGGTGCGGGCGATTCGACGGGTTTTGCGGATTCAATCCGGGCTTTCCAACCGCTAAGCGGCGCTGTCTCGCCATCCTCATAGATCGGACGCATACCCGCGAGCGCTTGTGGCGCCGCCAAACCGTAGGCTGCCAGCCCGCTGGCCGCCTTGAGAAAAGACCGTCTCGACGTGTCGCTCATATCTCGAAAACCCTTATCCGTACTGCGTATCCTCGCATTGAGGAGGACCGTAGGAAGCTGAGGTTTCATAAAGGTTAACGTGACAGAGATGTGACGTACCGGTGGCCGAGATTGACGTAAGTGTTACTGGGGTTTAGGTGGTCTGGTTCATATTAACCGGAAGTGAATCCATGACCGAATTGCGTGACGCCGCCCTCGATTCCAAAGCCTGGCCTTTTGAAGAGGCGCGCAAGCTGGTCAAACGGTATGCGAAGGGTCCGCCCGAGAAGGGATATGTGCTTTTCGAGACCGGATACGGCCCTTCCGGCCTGCCTCATATCGGTACATTTGGCGAGGTTGCGCGCACGACAATGGTGCGGCGGGCCTTTGAGGCGATCAGCGACATTCCGACGCGATTGATCTGTTTTTCGGACGACATGGACGGAATGCGGAAGATTCCGGACAATGTGCCGGATACGGAAATGCTGGCCACGCATATGCACAAACCGTTGACCGCTGTACCGGACCCGTTCGGCGAGTTCGACAGTTTCGGCAATCATAACAACGCGATGCTGCGGCGGTTCCTCGACACGTTCGGGTTCGAGTACGAATTTATCAGCGCGACGGATTACTACAAGACCGGGAAACTCGATCAGATTTTGCTGCGCGCCGCCGAGCGATACGAAAAACTGATGGGAATCATGCTGCCCTCGCTGCGTGAGGAGCGTCAGCA
>CALDZQ010000295.1 GCA_937944035.1 uncultured Neomegalonema sp.
AGGCCAATCGCGCCCAGCAAAATCGCGTCCGCCGCGCCCGCGCGCTCCTCGCCGCCGGGTTCAATGTCATGGCCGGACCGCTCGAAATACGCGGCCCCCGCCTCGATCGTATCGCGCTCGATCCCGAACCCGCCGGTTCCAGCCGATCTTCGTGGCCGAACCCTCGGTGCCCGACACGATCTCGATCCTTCGCGGCCTCAAGGAAAAGTACGAGGTCCACCACGGCGTCCGCATCTCGGACAGCGCGCTGGTTTCGGCGGCCACCCTCTCGCACCGCTACATCGCCGACCGTTTCCTGCCGGACAAGGCCATCGACCTGATGGACGAAGCCGCCTCGCGCCTGCGGATGGAGGTCGATTCCAAACCCGAAGAACTCGACGCCCTCGACCGCGAGATCATGCAAAAGCAGATCGAAGCCGAGGCGCTGAAGAAAGAAACCGACCAAGGCTCCATCGACCGCCTCGCCAAACTGGAGGAGGCGCTGGGCAAGCTGCAAGAACAATCCACCGCCCTGACCGCCCAATGGGAGGCCGAACGCGACAAGCTTGCCGGTGCGCGGGAGTTGAAAGAACAACTCGACCACGCCCGCAACGAGCTGGACGATGCCAAACGGCGCGGCGACCTCGCCAAAGCGGGTGAGCTGTCCTACGGCCTGATCCCCAAGCTCGAAAAACAACTCGCCGAGGCCGAAGGCGCGGAAACCGACGTGCTGGTCGAGGAGGCCGTGCTGCCCGAACACATCGCGGCGGTCGTCTCCCGCTGGACCGGGGTTCCGGTCGACAAAATGCTGGAGGGCGAGCGCGAGAAACTGCTGCGCATGGAGGACGAAATCGCCAAGCGCGTCATCGGTCAGGAAGAGGCGGTCGCGGCTGTCTCCAGCGCCGTGCGCCGTTCCCGCGCGGGCATCTCCGACCCGAACAAACCGCTGGGCAGCTTCCTGTTCCTCGGCCCGACAGGCGTGGGCAAGACCGAGCTGACCAAGGCGCTGGCCGACTTCCTGTTCGATGATGATACGGCGATGGCCCGGATTGATATGTCCGAGTACATGGAGAAACACTCCGTCGCCCGCCTCATCGGCGCCCCTCCGGGCTATGTCGGCTATGACGAGGGCGGCGCGCTGACCGAAGCCGTGCGGCGGCGTCCCTATCAGGTCGTGCTGTTCGACGAGGTTGAAAAAGCGCACCCGGATGTCTTCAACGTGCTGCTGCAAGTGCTGGACGAAGGCCGCCTGACCGATGGTCAGGGCCGCACGGTCGATTTCCGCAACACCATCATCATCCTCACCTCCAACCTCGGCAGCCACGCGCTGACCGAAGTGGCGGAAGGGGCGGCGATGGGTCCGGCACGCGATGCGGTGATGGAGGCGGTAAAAGCTCATTTCCGGCCCGAATTCCTCAACCGCCTGGACGAGATCGTCATCTTCGACCGCCTCGCCCGCGAGCATATGGCCGGGATTGTCGATATTCAGCTTGCCCGGCTCACAACGCGCCTCGCGGGCCGTAAGGTCAGCATCACGCTGGATGACGGCGCGCGGACATGGCTGGCGGAGCGCGGCTACGAGCCTGCCTATGGCGCGCGTCCGCTGAAACGGGTGATCCAGAAATCGCTCGAAGACCCGCTGGCCGAGATGATCCTCGGCGGGAAGGTCAAAGACGGCGAAACCGTTGCCGTCACCGCAAACGAGCACGGCCTTGTGATGGGCAACGCCATCGTTGCGCCAACCCCGCCCCCTGCCGAAGGCGGCGAAGAACTGACGGTACATTGATCGTCCCGGAAAGGCGAGGTTGAGCCTTTCCGGCATCAAAAAAGGTCATACCCCGCGCAGGCCGGGGTATCCATTCGTCAGCAATTCCCGGCGTCTGATAATACTCCGATCAACACGCAAAGGGCTGTCGACCTACAGACCGCGCACCACAATCTACGCTTACGGACGCGAGGGAGCGCACAGAACATGTGTCATTGCGCGCGATTGCAGTGCGACAAAACAAAACTTGGAACCTTCTGAGTGATCCTGTTAACGTCGGTGTTGTCCTTAGGGCACAAGTTCTTGCCGCGCCTTTACACCACGGGGAAATGACTGAAAATGCTGTCTAAACTGATCTTTCTTGCGCTCGCCGGCGGCCTCTCGCTTGCTCTGCTGCGTCTCGCCTACTACCAGTTCGTCATCATGCGCCGCTTTGTCCGGCCTGTCCTGCAACCCGGCGAACCCATGACCGCGCGCATGTCGCAAGTGATGAAAAGCCCCGAAGACCGCCCCTTGCGCATCCGCTGGGCCTCGTCTTTCTTCTGGACTTCCCTCTTCCTCTTCGCCCTCATCTTATGGGTGAACCGGTAAAGCAGGGACGGAGAAATGTTCCGGCGGGCAAGGAAATGGCTGATCCGCGCTGCCCTGTTGTTCGCGTTGCTATGGGTTCCGAACGCCGTCGTCTCCCTTACGCGGGACGGGCCTTCAGTGTGCAGGGGCAGCACCTCGAATGGCAGCCTTAAGAACGGGCGGCGGATCACCGTTCAAAGAGCCTACAGATCAAATGTCCGCCCGTATTGCTGGATATGCGCGCACTTTCTCCGGACCTACGCCCACGAGAAGGTCGTTAGCGTGATCGCACTGGCCTATGAAGATCAGATCTACGACGGATCAACTGCCGACTTTGTCTACGGCGAGTCCGGCTGGCCCTGGGGCGGTTCTTTCAAACCGCACCGGACTCATCAAAACGGCCTCTCGGTCGATTTCATGGTCCCCCTCAAAGACGGCGCGCGCTTTCCGACGCATCTGTTCAACCGCTTCGGCTATGACGAGGAATTCGATTCCAGCGGAAGCGGCGCGGCGGGCGAGATCGATTTCCATCTGATCGCCCGACATCTCGACAGTCTCGACAAATACGCGCGCAAATTGGGTGGCGGCATCCGCCGCGTGATCCTCGCCCCGGATTTGCAAGACAACCTCTTCGCAACGCCCGCAGGAGCAGCATTGCGAGGCAAGATAACCTTCAACACCCGCCAGGCATGGGTCCGCCATGACGATCATTACCACGTCGATTT
>CALDZQ010000296.1 GCA_937944035.1 uncultured Neomegalonema sp.
CCCGTCAGCCCCTTGCCGTTCAGCAGGGCGTAAGACGCGCTGTACCAGTCGGAACCCGGATAGTTGAACCCCAGCACAGCCGCAGACGATTTCGCCTCGTCGGTCAGGCCCAGCGCGAGGTTCGCCTCAACCAACCGGTGCAGCGCCTCCTCAACATGGGTGGTGGTGTCGTATTCCTTGACCACCGTTTGAAAGCGGTTGATGGCGCCGATATACTGCCCGTTTTTCAGGTAGTAGCGCCCGACTTCCATCTCTTTGCCCGCAAGCTGGTCGATGGTCGTCTCGTATTTCAGCTTCGCATCCTTGGCGTATTCGCTTTCAGGGTGGCGGGTGATCAACTCGTTCAGCGCCTGCTTGGCCTGAACCGTCATCCCCTGATCGCGGCCCACGTCAACGATCTGCTCATAGTAGCTTTGCGCGATGATATTGCGCGCATAGGGGGTTTGCTCATCGCTCGGATAGAACCCGATAAACCGCTCGGCGGCCAGAATTGCCTTGTCGTATTTCTTGCCCTGAAAGGACGATACCGCCGACATCAGCATCGCATCCTTGGCAACATCGGCATACGGATAAAGCCGCTCGACCTCGTCAAACAGGAACGCGGCGGTGTTTGGCTTGTTGTTTTTCAGCGTATTGCGGGCTTCGGCGAAAATATCCTCCGCCGCACGCGTTTCAATCGGCGCTTCGGTATTGGTCGAAAACAGTGACCCTATCGACGGCACTTTGCCGCCACAGCCTGACATACCGAGGATCACGGAACCGAGCAAAACCCCGCGCATCATGCGGGCTGATGTCGCTGATATAGTCGTGATACTGCGGGACCGGATAAAATCGGGCGAAAGCATTCGCTTCTCCATCTTCAAACCAAAGCACGCACCGTGCATGACAGCATTTGATAAACGCTTTAAAGCATTTCCCGCGAAACGGAAATGTTTCGAGATGCAGAAATTTTACAAATATCGCAAAGCGCCCGCATGTCGCGCGCGCCCTGCCGCGTATCCGTTATGCGCAGGCGAGACGGCGCAGCGGTTCGGAGACCTGAAAATCCGGCGCGACCGAAGCACGGTCCTCGATCTCGACATACCGCCAGGCGTGTGGCGCATCGAACAGGGCGCGCAGCAGGCGGTTGGTCATATCATGCCCCGCGCGCACACCGCGATAGCGGCCGATGATCGGCGCACCCGCAAGCGCGAGATCCCCCACGGCATCCAGCATCTTATGGCGCACAAACTCGTCGGCATGGCGCAGGCCGCCCAGATTGAGCACACGGCCCTGATCGACAACAATCGCATTTTGCAGCGAGCCGCCACGGGCAAACCCGATCTTGCGCAGCGCTTCAACGTCGCTGCGGTTACAGAACGTGCGCGAGTTGGCATAGTGCTGCAAAAACGCGTCGCCGGTGAAGGCTTCAACGCGGTTTTGCTTGCCGATTGCCGGGTCTGCAAAATCAATGCTGAATTCGATTTCAAAAACCGGGGCGGGCAGCAGTTCAGCGGTTTTATCGCCGAGCGTCACGCTGATCGGGGCCAAAATCTCAATCGCACGCAGCGGCTCATCCTGCTCAACAACCCCTGCCGTCAGGATCGCGCCGATAAACGGCTCGGAACTGCCATCCATAATCGGTGTTTCAGGTCCATCAATCTCGACCAGCGCATTATCGACGCCGCATCCGGCCAGTGCCGCCATCAGATGCTCGATGGTTGAAACCGAAACGCCGGCCTCGTTCGTGATGCGTGTGCAAAGCGATGTGTCGCTGACGGTATCATACCGCGCGTCGATGATATTGTTGGTGTCAGAGATGTCGGTGCGGACAAAACGCACGCCGGAATCGCAAGGGGCAGGTATCAGTGTCGCATTAGCGGCCTCACCGCTATGGACGCCAATTCCGCTCAACTTTACAGGACGTGCAAGAGTGCGCTGCATCGGAAGCCTCATTGTTTTTTCTTATGAGGCCGAGGTAGCAGCTTGATCCGCGTACAACAATTCAATCTTTATGTCAGTTTGCAACAAGCAAGAACTTATTCCGGTCAAAATGAATAATGATTGGTTAACACTAGAGTGTAAATTATGAATAAACTGATTGTTTCATCGTGTGTCCCGTGAATACTTTTGTTGGTTCATGTAAAGGGCGCTCCTCACAGCATTGTGCTTTTTCGGATGAATTCGAGCCTATTTAGCGATTTTTTTTCGTACCGCCTTCGGTTTTGCCGCAGTTTTCGGTGTCGCTTTCGGCTTGGCCGCCTTCTTCGCACCCGGTTTCGGCTTCAACATTTTCGCGAGATAGTGACCTGTGTAACTGTCTTTGACCGCCGCCACATCTTCCGGCGTCCCCACCGCGATGATCTCACCGCCGCCATCGCCGCCCTCAGGGCCGATGTCGATAATCCAATCGGCGGTCTTGATGACATCGAGGTTATGCTCAATCACAATGACGGTGTTGCCCGTCTCGACCAGTTCTTGCAGCACAGCCAGCAAGCGGTTCACATCCTCGAAATGCAGCCCCGTCGTCGGTTCGTCCAGAATATAAAGCGTCCGCCCCGTCGCCCGTTTCGACAGTTCTTTCGACAGCTTTACCCGCTGCGCCTCGCCACCCGACAGCGTATTCGCCTGCTGCCCGACCTTCACATAGCCCAGCCCGACACGTTCCAGCGTCACCATTTTATCGCGGATCGCGGGCACGGCCTTAAAGAACTGCGCCGCATCTTCCACCGTCATATCAAGCACATCCGCGATGGAGTTGCCCTTGTACTTAATCTCCAGCGTCTCCCGGTTATAGCGTTTCCCGTGGCACACATCGCAGGTCACATACACATCAGGCAGGAAGTGCATCTCGATCTTGATGACCCCGTCCCCCTGACACGCCTCGCACCGCCCGCCCTTGACGTTAAAGCTGAACCGCCCCGGCTTGTACCCCCGCGCTTTGGATTCGGGCAGCCCCGCAAACCAGTCCCGGATCGGCGTAAACGCGCCTGTATAGGTGGCGGGGTTGGAACGCGGTGTGCGGCCAATCGGGGATTGGTCGATGTCGATCACCTTGTCGAGATACTCCATCCCCTCGATCCGCTCGTAAGGCGCGGGATTGGTCCGCGCCCCGTTCAGCGACCGCGCGGCGGCCTTGTACAGCGTCTCAATAGTCAGCGTGGATTTCCCGCCCCCCGACACCCCTGTCACGCACAACAGAGTCCCCAGCGGATATTCCGCCGTGATCCCTTTGAGGTTATTCCCGGTCGCATTATGCACCACGACCTTCTTGCCGCTGCCTTTGCGCCGCACAGCCGGAATCGCGATCTCTTTGGTCCCAGTCAGATACTGCCCCGTCAACGAGTTCGGGTCTGCCATCACAACGTCCGGTGTGCCATGCGAGACAATCTGCCCGCCATGCACTCCCGCACCGGGGCCAATATCAAACACATAATCCGCTGCCCGCACGGCTTCCTCGTCATGCTCGACCACGATCACCGTATTCCCCTGATCGCGCAGGTTCCGCAACGTATCGAGCAGCCTGTCATTGTCCCGCTGGTGCAGCCCGATCGACGGCTCATCCAGCACATACAACACGCCCGTCAGCCCCGACCCGATCTGCGACGCCAGCCGGATACGCTGGCTCTCGCCGCCCGACAACGTGCCGGAGGTCCGCGACAGGGTCAGGTAATCGAGGCCGACGTTGTTGAGGAACCCCAGCCGCTCACGGATTTCCTTGAGGATTTTATCCGCAATCTGCTGTTGCTTTTCCGTCAGCGTTCCCCACAGCGTATCCGCCCAATCGAACGCCTCGCGCACGGACATCTGCGTCACTTCACCCGCATGTCTCCCGTCCAGCTTCACCGCCAGCGCTTCGGGCCGCAGCCTGTGCCCGCCGCACACTTCGCAAGGCTTGTTCGACTGATACCGCTCGAACTCCTCACGGATCCAGTTGCTGTCCGTCTCACGATAGCGCCGCGTCAGGTTCGGGATCACGCCCTCAAATGTGCGCTCCACATCATAGACCCGCCCGCCATCATCAAACCGGAACTTGATCTTGTCCTTAGTCCCGTACAGCAGAGCATGGCGCAGGTTTTCCCGCAAATCCCGCCAAGGCTCGCGCACGCTGCCGCCAAAGTGATGCGCCACGGCATCCACGGTTTGCTTATAATACGGCGAAGGCGACCCCGATTTCGACCAAGGGGCCAGCGCCCCGCTATACAGCGACAAATCCTCATCCGGCACGACCAGACGCGGATCGAAAAACAACTCCATCCCCAGCCCGTCACAAGCCGGACACGCCCCCGACGGCGCGTTGAACGAGAAAAGACGCGGCTCAATCTCGCTGATCGTGAAGCCGCTGACCGGACAGGCGAATTTCTCGCTGAAGGTAATCCGCTCAGCTTCGCCCTCGATCGGGGCTGTTTCGATAATCGCAATCCCGTCCGCAATCCCCAGCGCAGTCTGGAAACTATCCGCCAGCCGCGTTTCCATCCCCTCCCGCACCACAATCCGGTCCACCACCACATCAATCGTGTGCCGGTACTTCTTGTCGAGGGTCGGCGCTTCATCTATCTCATAAAATTCGCCATCGATTTTAAGGCGTTGGAACCCGTCCTTACGCAGTTGCGCGATCTCTTTCTTATACTCGCCTTTCCGGTCCCGCACCATCGGGGCCAGCAGATAGGCGCGCGTGCCGTCGGGCATTCCCATCACCCGATCCACCATCTCGGCCACCTGCTGCGCCGCAATCGGCAAGCCCGTCGCGGGCGAGTAGGGCACACCAACCCGCGCGAACAGCAGGCGCAGGTAGTCATAAATCTCGGTAATCGTCCCCACGGTCGAGCGCGGGTTGCGGGAGGTGGTTTTCTGCTCGATGGAAATCGCCGGAGACAGCCCCTGGATCAAATCCACATCCGGCTTTTGCATGATCTCCAAAAACTGCCGGGCATAGGCCGACAGCGACTCCACATACCGCCGCTGCCCCTCCGCATAGATCGTATCGAACGCGAGCGACGATTTGCCGGACCCGGACAGCCCCGTGAACACCACCAAGGCATCGCGCGGAATATCCACATCGACGCCCTTAAGGTTATGCTCACGCGCCCCGCGCACGGAAATATACTTCGTCTCAGCCATACCGCGCGTCCCGCTCATATCTGTAATGAAGAGCGATATAGAGCGAGTCGGGGCGGGGGCGAAAGGGGGAGGGGGAAATGAGGCTGTGCATTGCTGATTGCCACATATACCAAGCGGCCGACCGAGGGAGGGAGTGGGCTGCGCTTCGCGCAGAACGCGCCCGCCCGTGGGGGCGGTCGGTCGCGTGTCGCCGCTGCGCGGCTCCAAGAAGCATCACTACCGCTTCAAGCGGAGGAGCTATCCCTGCAAAAGCGGGGATTTATTTTAAATATACTGTCAGTATGGTTTCATTTTTTTCTGGTTTTTCAATTATTTTCTCATCTATAAAATCAGTATTTAATTGTGTTTTTATGATTATGGCTTCTGATTCACAGTCAGAGCAAACAGCTTTTTCGCCTACATCCATCGTGAAAAATTTCAAAAGACCCTTGCATTCACCTGCACCACAATCCCGCATAAATAACTTTGGATCTATATTTACATGTTTTCCGTCTGGAGTTAGCTTATATTCAGTCTGACAATGAAGGCATTCGATATGGGTAGCTTCATTCCCCGGAGCTATTTGAGTAAATATTTTTTTCTTGCATCTGAGGTTGTGGCAATCAAATTCCACATCACTGCCGAATCTCAATCCATACACCTGGCAAGAGAGTATGCTTTCTATCGTCGGTATGATTTCTTTGCATTTTTGATTGATTTTTGAGGATATCTCATCATCGGGTGTTTCACGTTTTTCTATAGTCAGTGAGTGTAAAAAAGAACCCAGAGCATGATAGTTTTTCTTGATATCTATTAATTGCAATGCTCTGGTTTTTCCAGAAAATATTTCTTTTTTATCAGAATCGTGGATAGTCAATGTCCCATTTATAGATGAAGTAGGTAAAAATTGATCAACTAAACGAACAACCTTGTCCGGTTGCCAAGATTTAAATTCACTAATATCAGTTTTTTCAGATAACCACGACAGCTTGTCGTAAGAGAGCATCTCGATGGCAAATCGTAATTCAAGAACGCCGTATTTCAGCCGATGATATTCACTGCTAGCGAGTTCAATTTTTGCACGCTCTAGCGCATCAATAGCATCTTGACGATAAGTCAAAACTTTGTCCTTTTGAGTTAAGATTAAAATTTATGTGTATTTATAATATACTATATCGAGTTTTTTGTAATGACTAAATTTTTTGATTTAAAAATTATCCCGTCTTCCGCTATCTCGACACCGGTTTGCTCCACCGCGCTGAGGCTGCGTGGCTCGAAGAAGTTAAACCATATCTCCCAAATAACCCCAACCTCCCCGCTGGGAAAACCCTGAAAAACAGTCTAACGTCCCCCCATGAACACCGATATTCTCACCATCGCCATCGACGGACCCGCCGCGTCGGGTAAAGGCACGATTGCGCGGGCTGTGGCGGCCAAGTTCGGGCTGCGCCATCTCGACACCGGACTGCTCTACCGCGCCGTCGCCGCGCGCTGTTTGCAGGCGCAAGCCGATCCCGCTGATCCGGACGCGGCGACACAAATCGCGCAAACGCTCAAACCCGCAGACCTGGCCCGCTCCGATCTGCGCAGTGCCGAGACGGGCCGCATGGCCTCCGTCGTTGCTGCCCATCCCCCCGTGCGCGCGGCGCTGCTGCGCTGGCAACGCGATTTCGCGGTCGAGGCTCCGGGCGCGGTGCTCGACGGGCGCGACATCGGCACGGTCGTCCTCCCCGACGCCCGCGCCAAGCTGTTCGTCACGGCGGAGGCGGATGTCCGCGCGGCCCGCCGCTGGCGTGAGTTGTCGCAAAAATCCGACATCGCCTACCGCGACGTGCTGCGCGACATCGAAGAGCGCGACGCCCGCGACGCCGGACGCGCCAACGCCCCGATGCGCCAAGCCGACAACGCCGCGACCCTCAACACCACCGAAATGAGCATCGACCGCGCCGTGGACGAGGCCGTCCGCCTCATCGACGCACAGCTGACGGCCTAGCGATTTCGAGAAAAGCCGAAAGGCTTTTCGACTCGGAAATCGCGCCAAAACAAAACGCCCTAAACCCCGTCTTGTTTTCGCCAAACCGCCTGTTACTCTGATCCCATCAAGGCGCGCTCAAGCGCTGGCACTAAATCCCTAGGGAGGGGTAAGAATGAAGTTTCTAAGTCTCGCGCTCGGCGCAATCGTTGCCTTTGCACCTGTCATTGCGCAAGCGCACGGGCCGACCCGTCAAAAGGTCACGGTCAGTCGTGACGTTGCCGCAGCACCCGCCGATGTTTGGGCCGTGATCGGTAACTTCCAGGACATGAGCTGGCATCCAGCGGTCCACTCCACGGACGGCGAGAATGACAACGAAATCGACGCAACCCGCGTGTTGACGCTGGGCGCAGAGGATGGCCCGACTATCTCGGAAGTCCTCTATAAATACAGCGATACCGACAAAAAACGCAGCTATTCCTACCGCATCACCGAGGTTGACGTGGAAGTCCTGCCCGTCACCAACTACTCGTCACACCTGACCGTAAAGCCGGGCAAAGACGGCGGTTCGCTGGTCGAGTGGCGCGGCGCGTTCTATCGCGGCTACCCGAACAACGATCCCCCCGAAAACCTCAATGACGAAGCCGCAATCGCCGGCGTCACGGGCGTTTACGAGGCGGGCCTTGATGCCTTGGTCGAGAAGTTCGCGGCGGGTAACTGAGTGACGCCCTCACGATTTATTTTGGCGGCAGCGGGAACCCTCGCTGCCGTTTTGCTGTGCGGCGGCGCGTATGCCGATGAAGCCTTCGTCACCAACCAGTCCAGCGACGATGTCTCGATCATCGACCTTGAAACAGGCGAGACCCGCGCGGCCGTGCCGATAGGCGGCAAACCCGCCGGAATCGCCCTCTCCCCCGACGGCAACCGCGCCTATGTGGTCAGCCCGGAGAGCAAAACCCTCACAGTTCTCGACACCGCCGCCGCCACCATCGCAAAGCGCATCACGCTTGAGGGCGGCCCCCTCGGCATCGCGGTGCATCCCGACGGATCGACAGTCTACGTCGCCGACTGGTTCGAGGCGCAGGTCTTCGCCGTCAATCCCGCCATCGCCAAGATCATCGCCAAAATCCCCGTCGGCGACTCCCCCTCCGGCCTCGCCGTCACCCCCGACGGCGCATTGCTGATCTCCGCCGACCGCGACTCCAACCAACTCTCGCTGATCGACACCGCCACCAACACCCGCCGCGCCACCATCCCCGTCGGCGAACGCCCCTTCGGCGTGACGATAGACGCCAGCGGCACACGCGCCTACACCGCCGATGTCGGCTCCGACACCGTCACCGTGGTCGATCTGACCACCCGCAAATCCCTCGGCTCAGTCCCCGTCGGAGAGCGTCCCTACGCCGTGGCGCTCACCAACGGCCGCGCCTTCGTGACCGACCAATACGCCGACACCGTGACCGTCTTCGATGTCGAAACCCTCAAAGTGATCGCCACAATCGATGTGGGTGAATACCCTGAAGGCATTGATATATCAGCGGATGGCGCGCGCGTGATCGTCGCCAACTGGTTCTCGAACACCGTCTCCGTCATCGACGCCGATACGCTGGAGGTCATCGCCGAACACGACACGGGCGACGGCCCCCGCGCGTTTGGCGACTTCATCCGCGCCACGCCATGATCGACCATATCAACATCCCTGTCAGCGACCTCACCGCCGCCCGCGCGTTCTATGACGCCGTCCTCACCCCGCTGGGCTACGCCTGCATCGCTGAGGACGGCGACGCGGTGGGCTACGGCCATGATAATTGGAGCTTCGGCATCGTCCAGGCCGACGCCCCCGTCACCCCCCTGCACATCGCCTTCACCGCCCCGTCCCGCGAGGCCGTCACCGCCTTCCACACAGCCGCCCTCAAAGCGGGAGGGACGTGCAACGGCGTACCGGGCGCGCGCCCTCAATACGGGACAAGCTACTTCGCCGCCTTCATCACCGACCCCGACGGCCACAATATCGAAGCGGTCGCGCGGGGCGCCGCGTGCTGATCCTCTTCAACAAACCCTTCGGCGTCCTCTCACAGTTCACCGACAAAGGAACCGCCGACAAAGGAAACCAAGGCTCCCCGCGCCAAACCCTGTCCGATTTCATCACCATCCCCGACGTGTACGCGGCGGGGAGGCTGGACCGCGACAGCGAGGGCTTGCTCCTCCTCACCGATGACGGCCGTTTGCAAAACAAAATCGCCAGCCCAAAGCTGAAAATGCCCAAAACCTACCACGTTCAGGTCGAGGGCATCCCCGACACAGCGGCCTTGCGCGCGCTGGAGCAGGGCGTGACGCTGAAAGACGGTCTAACCAAACCCGCCCAAGCGCGCCTGATCGACGCGCCGCCCGACCTCTGGCCCCGCGATCCCCCCATCCGCGTCCGCCAAAGCATCCCCGATTGCTGGCTCGAACTCACGATCCGCGAGGGCCGCAACCGCCAGGTCCGCCGCATGACCGCCGCCATCGGCCACCCGACCCTGCGCCTGATCCGCCACAGCGTCGGCGCGTGGACCGTGAACGGCCTCGCACCGGGCGCTTGGCGGCGCGGGTAAAGGCTGGACGCGGAAAATCAGTGTGATACGCTGCACCGCAACAAACTTCCTACGTGCAATGCAAGGACCGACGCCAATGGACAGCCCCGCCAGCATGATCGACCCTGACGGCCTCATGGAGTTTTCGGTGGTCTTCACCGACCGCTCGCTGAACCATATGTCAAAGGCTTTCCAGGGTGTCATGCGCGACATTCACGGGATGCTCTGCGGGGTCTATAATGCCGATGCCGCCGTTATCGTCCCCGGTGGCGGCACATACGGGATGGAGGCGGTCGCCCGCCAATTCGCCGCCGGAAAACGCTGCATGGTCATCCGCAACGGCTGGTTTTCCTACCGCTGGACGCAGATTTGCGATGCGGGCAATATCCCTGAGAGCCTGACGGTCCTCAAAGCCAAGCAGACCGGCAACGCCGAACCGTCCCCCTTCACACCGCCCGCCATCGAGGATGTGGTCAAAGCGATTGCGGATGAAAAACCGCAAATCGTGTTCGCGCCCCATGTCGAAACCTCCGCCGGAATCATGCTGCCTGACGACTATATCAAGGCGGTCGCGGATGCCGTTCACGCGGTCGGTGGCCTCTTTGTGCTGGACTGCATCGCGTCGGGTGCGATGTGGGTGGATATGAAGGCCACGGGCGTCGATGTGCTGATCTC
>CALDZQ010000297.1 GCA_937944035.1 uncultured Neomegalonema sp.
ATCTGCGACGCATCGGGGCTCGAACATTCGACCAACTCATTAACGCCATCGGTGAAATCTGCGGCCTCTTCACGCCAGACGAGTGCTGGAATTATTTCAACGCAGCAGGGTATGCCTCAGCATAAAAGCAAAATGCTCTAAACCCCCGACCTCGACGCCCCCGCCAAGCCCGCGATCATCGCCTCAATCGCCGCCTCAGCCGCCGCCAGCGCCTGCCGGTCGGTCGAGCGCGCGACGATCGTCACGCCCCATCCGCCCTCAACCCGCAAGCGCGGGTATGACCCGATAGAGACAGCCGGATGCGCCTCCGCCAGCGCGCCCAACGGCGCGCTCAGTACGCCTTCGGGATAGGGGCAGGCCACCGAGAAATCGAGCATCTTCGCCCCGCCTGAAATCATCGTCCGCACATGGTCGAGCATCGCCGCGAACACTTTCGGCACGCCCGCCATCACGAACACATTCTCCATCCGGAAGCCCGGCGCGGCACTCACCGGATTATCGATCAGCACGGCCCCTTCCGGAATACGCGCCATCCGCAGCCGCGCCTCGTTCAGATCGTCGCCGTAGTTCTCTTCGAGTATCGCCCGCGCATCGGCCCGAATATCAATCCCTGACCCGAACGCGGCGGCGACCGCCTCGGCGGTGATGTCATCATGGGTCGGCCCGATCCCGCCGGAAGTGAAGACATAGTCATACCGCCCCCGCAGCGCGTTGACCGTGGCGATAATCGTGTCACGGTCATCGCGTATCGCGCGCCCCTCGTGCAGCTGCACCCCCGCCTCGCCCAGCATTTGCGCCAGCACTTGCGTATTCGCATCCTGTGTGCGCCCGGACAGCACTTCATCGCCGATAACGATCATGGCGGCGGTCACTGTTGAATCAGCGACGGGGGAATCGGACATGGCTGTGGCTCCTGCATGGTTTGGCGTTGCGCGCGGCCCTGATATATCCCGCAAATGACTGAACGCCGCGCAAAAAGAAAGGGCCGCGCCCAAGCGCGACCCTCGCAGGAATGGTCATTGAAGACCGTGTCAGGCGGAAGTCACCTTGTTAGAGATGAAACCCGTTAGTCCCGTGACAGTCCCCTTGACCTGAATCCTACTGAACATTGGATCACCTCCTTTCAATTGTTAAAAACTACCTGTGAGATTATCCGCAGCGCAAAAGAATGCAAGGGGTGAATTGAGGTTGGGCTATGCGACATTGACGCTACTCTTGGCGCTCGACCTTGCGTGTCCCATCGCTACATTGCGGGACATCCTGATCCGGAGACGACAGCCATGACCGCCTATAACAGCTTGCGTGATTTCATCGACCGTCTGGAGAAAGACGGCGATCTTGTGCGGATCACCGAACCCGTTTCGATGGATCGTGAGATCACCGAGATTCACAAACGGGTGCTGCACGCGGGCGGCCCCGCTCTCTTGTTCGAGAATGTCACGCATGAGGACGGGCGGCCCTCGGAGATGCCTGTGCTGGTCAACCTGTTCGGCACGGTCGAGCGGGTGGCGCGGGGCGTGACCTTGGGCGGCAAGGAGCGCCGCACGGGGCATGATCTGCGCGAGGTCGGCGAGTTGCTGGCCTATCTGAAACAGCCCGAACCGCCACGCGGTGTGCGTGAGGCGCTGGACCTGATCCCGCTGGCGAAGACCGTGCTGACGATGAAGCCGAAAAGCTGGGGCGGGATGTTCGGCAAAACCCCGCCGTGTCAGGAAGTTGTGCTGACGGGAGACGATATAGACCTCGACCGCCTGCCGATCCAAACCTGCTGGCCGGACGAGGCCGGGCCGCTGGTGACATGGCCGCTGATCGTGACCAAAGGGCCGAGCGGCAAGCGCGAGGATGACTATAATCTGGGCATCTACCGGATGCAAAAGCTGTCGAAAAACAAGCTGATTATGCGCTGGCTCAAACATCGCGGCGGGGCGCAGCATCATCAGCGGTGGAAGAACGAGCGCCCCGAACCTCTCCCCGCCGCCGCCGTGCTGGGCGCTGATCCGGGAACGATCCTGGGCGCGGTGACGCCTGTACCGGATAATCTGAGCGAATATCACTTCGCGGGCCTGCTGCGCGGGCGGCAGGTGGAGCTGGCGGATTGCAAGACCCAGCCGATCAAGGTTCCGGCCACGGCGGAGATCGTGCTGGAGGGGTATGTCAGCCTAGACGAATACGAGGATGAGGGGCCGTATGGCGACCACACCGGGTATTATAACTCGGTCGAGAAATTCCCCGTTTTCACCGTCACAGCGATCACGATGCGCGAAAAGCCGATCTATCTGAGCACGTATACGGGCCGCCCGCCGGACGAGCCTGCGATCCTGGGCGAGGCGCTGAACGAGGTGTTTATTCCGCTGTTGCAAGGGCAGTTTCCTGAAATCATCGATTTCTGGCTGCCCCCGGAAGGGTGCAGTTACCGCATCGCCGTTATCTCGATGAAAAAAGCCTATCCCGGCCATGCCAAGCGGGTGATGATGGGCGCGTGGTCGTACTTGCGGCAGTTTATGTACACCAAGTGGATCATCGTTGTGGATGACGACATCGATGCGCGAAACTGGGACGATGTGTGGTGGGCCGTGACCACGCGGATGGACCCCGCCCGCGACTGCACGATCATCGAGCATACGCCCATCGACTACCTCGATTTCGCCTCGCCCGTGTCGGGGCTGGGGTCGAAAATCGGGCTGGACGCCACGGACAAGATGCCCGGCGAGACGAATCGCGAGTGGGGGCGCAAGCTGGAGATGGACGAGGAAACCATCGCCAAGGTCGATGCGATGTGGGGGAAGTTGGGGCTTTAGCAGGTTGCTGAAAACGATCTTGCGTTACAAAAAAGCTGTCACTCCCGTGAATGCCAAACAGTTTTCAGCACCTTATCGGGCGATGGCTTTGCCGTGCAATTTTGAGCGAACGCTTGACATTTGTTCTTATATAGTTCTATTCGGTGCCGACTTGGTATCGGAAAAGGACTTATTTAGCACCGTATGGATTGGACACTCGCCATAGACCGCCACCGCGACGCGCTGGTTCGGATGGTTGCTGCGCTGCTCGTTATGGCGGGTGGCGGGGAGGCGATGCCGAGGCATGTGCGGACGGGGATTTGGAAGGTTTTGCGGCCTGCGGAATCGGCGTTCCGGCGGTTGGTCGTGGTGGTGAAGCTGGTTCTCAAGATTGAGGCGGGCACGGCTGTTGCGCGCGGGAAGCCTGTGATTGCCGGCCGCGCTCAGGATATGGCGCGGGTTCCGGCATTTGCGTTGTTCGATGCGCGCAAGTCTTTTAAACCGCGTTCGGCTTGGCGGGGGCGGAGGCCGCAGCCGAATATCCGGTTTTTTGACGATGTGGAGGTTTTTGAGCCTGTCGTCGTCGTCTCGCCCGATGATGCGGTCAGTCCGGAACATCTGATGCGGCGGTT
>CALDZQ010000298.1 GCA_937944035.1 uncultured Neomegalonema sp.
CACCCTGAACGATATAAGGATCGTTCCGGGCACTCTAACTTCTTGTTTTGGCGCGTTTTCCGAGTCGGGCAATGAACCCATTGCCCTTGATAACGCTATAGACCATCCGGAATGATCCTTATATCGTTCAGGATAGTCTAAGTGCGGGGAAGGAAATTTTCTTAAGAGTCAGCACCAAAGGCCGTTAGTATAATAATTTCGACCGATGCAATTTCTTCAAAATTTTATTTATTCATAAGTTAAAATGATAATGCAAATTGATGATTTCTTCATCAGTTGCGATTTTCAAAAACAGGCAAAAACAGTTTTCAGTGGTATTCGTGATACCTTAATATTATTAGAATTTAATATAAACAGAATGCTTAAGTGGAAATGAAGCGACGCTAACGCGATTATTTTCTGGCTTCCATTCTACGAATAGTGTGTATTTTAAGTGTACCAGCAGCAACGTCATCACCTATGAACGACTTGCATGTAAATAAACGGGTGAAAATTGGAATTTACGCTTACCAACCAAGGTGTGCAATCGGTCAGCAATACATCTTTTCAGTGGTATGGCCCTTATGGAAGCCCTGTTGTTGTACTTGTACATGGATTGGGCCTGACAAGGGATCTGTGGCAAGGTCAGATCAGTTCTTTAAGCGCGCGTTTTCGAGTATTGAGCTATGATTTATACGGTCACGGCAAAAGCGGCCCGCCCCCTTCACCGCCCAGTTTAAGTGTTTTCTCCCAACAGTTGGCTTCGGTTCTGGAGAGTGCCGATGTGATGGACTGTGCCGTGGTGGGGTTTTCGATGGGCGGTATGATCGCACGCCGTTTCGCCCAAGATTATCCGGCTCGCATCTCGGCGTTGGCGATTCTGAATTCGCCCCATAAGCGCACAGCCGAGCAGCAAGATGTGATAGATGCCCGTGCCGCGCAGATAACAAAAGATCGCGAAGGCATGGTCGATGCCGCGCTTGAACGCTGGTTCACGCCGGAATACCGCATGAAATCGCCCGATACGATGGCCCGTTTCCGGGCCTGTCTCTTGGAAAACGATCCTGCGGTTTACGCGGCTAATTTTCGCGTACTTGACCGGGGTATGGATGAGATCATCGCACCCGACCCGCCCATATCCTGCCCGACACTGGTGATGACCGGAGAAGAGGACACCGGAAGCGGGCCTGAAATGACCCGCGCCATCGCAAGCGAGATTGCCGGAGCCGAAGCGGTTATCCTGCCGACATTGCGGCACATGGCGCTGATCGAAAATCCGGCGGCGGTGAACAATGTGCTCGTGCCGTTTTTGTCCAGGCACTTGGCCCGTACATCAGTGCGGGATGCGGGGTAGTTCCGTCACCCCCGCACCCGCTGTAACGCCGGATCATAAGGCCCGGCGGGGATGATTGTTGCGGCGACATGCTCGCCCAGAATGTCGACCGTCAGGGCATCGCCTTCCGCAAGGGATGGATCAAGGAAGGCATAGGCGAGGTTTCGGGCGACGCGGTGGCCCCAGTCGCCGGATGTGACCGTGCCGACGACTTTACCGCCGGTCATCACCGACGCGCCGCCGTGGGCAGCCGCTGTTTTACTGTCGAGAACCAGCGTCACGAGGCGTTTGGTCGGCCCCCTGCCCTGCCTCTGCGCCAGTGCGGCTTTGCCGATGAAGTCGGGCTTGTCCATTTTCACGAAACGATCCAGCCCCGTCTCGAACGGGTCGAATTCGGTGAGAATGTCGGCTTTCCAGTGCAGGTAGCCCTTCTCCATCCGCATCGACTCAACAGCATGAGCGCCGAACAGGCGCAAGCCGTGGGCCTTGCCCGCCTCGCGCAGGGCCAGATAGGCGGCGTAGAGGGAGGCGTTGGGGATGTGGATTTCATACGCCAATTCGCCGGAGAAGCTGACCCCCATCACGGTCGCGGGGGCAAAGCCGATGAAGCATTCGCGGACCGAGAGCCACGGGAAGGCGGTGGCGGACCAATCTTCGCGGCTGACAGCGCTGAGGACAGCGCGGGCTTTGGGTCCGGCAAGCACGAGGATGGTCTGATCGTTGGTCAGCGAGCGGATTGAGACATCCTCATCCGCGCCGATATTCTGCGTCAGCCAGTCCATATCATGGAACTCCGCCGCCGCCGCCGAACCGTACCAGATGCGCGCGGGGCCGCGATCCGAGGCGGGGATATTGGCGATGGTTGCCTCGGCTTTGAGCATTCCGTGGTGGTTGAGCAGGTATGTGAGGCCAACGCGGCCTTCCTTGCGGGGCAGACGGCCGCAGACCATGCGGTCTAGGAAGGTTTGCGCATCCGCACCCGTGATTTCGAAGCGGTTGAAGCCGTTGACTTCGCAAAGGCCGACGGCGTTTTGCACGGCGGCGACTTCGCCCGCGACGATGTCAAAGCTTTCGTCGAATTTGAAGCCGTGGGTGACGTGGAAATCTGGGGTCGGCTTGAAGAACTCTGCGCGTTCCCAGCCGTTGACCACGGTGAACTCGGCCCCCTCTGCCGCCATAATCGGGGTCAGCGGCGTGGTTTTGGCGTTGCGTCCGACGGGACGGTGTTCGTTGGGGAAGTGGAAGCGGAATTCGTTTTGGTAATCTTCGATGGCTTTGAGCGCGGTCAACTCGACATTGGCGTGGCCGGTAAAGCGGCGGGGGTCGATGCACCATGTGTCGTAGCACGCCTCGCCATGCACGATCTGTTGGGCCAGCAGCCAGCCGTGGCCGCCGCCCTCGCCCAGTCCGGCGCGCAGGCCGATGATGCAGAACGCATTGCGCTTGCCGGGGATGGGGCCGACGAGGGGCGCGCCGTCTATGGTGTAGGTGATCGGGCCGTTGATGACGGTGGTGATGCCCACTTCGGTAAGCGCGGGCATCCGCTCGAACGCGCCCTCCAGAACATCGGTGATGCGGTCGAGATCGTCGGGACACAGGGCGTTGACGAAATGCGGGTCGATGCCGTCCATGCCCCATGTCTTGCAGTCTTGCTCGTAGAAGCCGACCAGCAGGCCGTTTTTCTCCTGACGGCAGTAATAGTCGCTGATCGGGCAGCGCAGCAGCGGCATCCGGTGGCCCGCCTCGACAATCGCGGGGATTTCTTCGGTGACGAAATACTGGTGCTCCATCGAGGTGACGGGGTGCTGGACGCCCATCATGCCCCCGACCTCGTTGACGCGATAGCCGCAAGCGTTGACGACGATCTCGCAGGCGATGTCGCCTTTGTCTGTGTGGACGGTCCAGGAGTGGTCTTTGTGCTGCGTCAGGCCCGTGACGGGGGTGTTGCGGTAGACTTCTGCCCCGGCTTTGCGGGCGCGCCGTGCGAGGGCTTGGCAGAGCTGCGCGGGGTCGATGTCGCCGTCATTGCCATCCCATAAGCCGCCGATGAGATTATCGGTCGAGATCAGCGGGTGGCGGCGGGCGCATTCTTCGGCGTCGATCACCTCGAATTCCACACCCATACCGCGCGCCATCGAAGAGAAATGGCGATAACCCTCCATCTGCGCCTCGGTGTTGGCCAGCCGGATGCCCCCGTCGCCGTGGTGGTAATTGACGGGATAATCGGGATCGTCGCGCAGTTCTTTATACAGATTGATCGAGTGGGTTTTCAGGCCGACCATCGTCTGGTTCATGCCGAAATTCGTCACCTGCGCCGCCGAGTGCCATGTCGTGCCGGAGGTCAGCTCGTTCCGCTCGACAAGGACAACATCGGTCCAGCCCTCTTGAGTGAGGTGATACAGGGTTGAACATCCGGCGATACCGCCACCGATGACAACGACACGGGTTTGCGATTTCATCGGAGGCTCCATACCTATGCTGAGAATTGCCGGAGAGGATGCCCCACAGATGGTACGGCTGACAATCGGTTGAGTTATGATGCGGATTTATCGAAACTATCATTCTGTATGGCTTCAAAAATTCAATCAAGCATCCCAAACGCCTCACCCAGAAACGGCAGCCGCTCATTTGCATCGGGTAGAACAAGCGACTTCAGACAATCGCGTATCCCGCTTGCGATATGCTGTGGCAGATCACCAAGCGCATCCGCGCGGGCATGAAGGGCCAAGCGGCGTGAAAAGCCCGGCAGGGGGACCGCTTGAGGCTCTATCAGGCCGGGCGCGAGAGGGGTGCTGAGATAGGCGAACGCCGTGGTGATGGCCCAGCCGTCAAGGGCGGCAACCGTCTCGAACAGCGCCCTGTTGCTGGAAAATTCGATCCGCTTCGGCGGGCGCAGGCCGGTCCGGCGAAGCTGTGCCTCGATATGCCGCCCGATCTGTAAGGCGCTGGTATAGCGGATAAAAGGCTTCGCGAGCATGTCATTTTGCCCCTCGATCCGCGCAACCCGCGACCCGCGTACAAGGATGAAGGGATCGAGGAGGACGGGGTGCATTTCGACCCATTCCGCGTCACCGATCGTATCGACAGCGAGCATCAAATCGACGGCACGGCTGGCCAGTGCGTCATAGTTTTCATGGCTTGCGCCGCTGGAAAACGAGAAAGCGATATTGGGATACGTCGTGGTCAGATGGTGCAGCAATGGCGCTGTCACCGTGGCGTCCAACTCCTCGATAGTGGCGATGCGCAGGGTCATGGAGGGCGATTGATCGGCCAGCGCCAACTCGGCTTTTGCGGCCCCGACACCGTCGAGTAGCTCCTTTGCACGGTTCAGAAACAGCGCTCCGGCCTCGGTCAGCCGGAACGTTCGCGCGGAGCGGATGACGAGTTTCGCCCCCAGCGCTGCTTCCAGATTTGAGAGTTGTTGCGAGACTGAAGACGGGCTGATCGCCAGCTGATGCGCCGCGCGCGTTACCGAACCCGCATCGACCGTGGCGACGAAGACCTGAACGGCGCGGAAGGTGAAGGCGGGATCGGTTTTGTGCATATCGGAATCATTTCTTCGAGTTTAGCTCATCATGCGTACCGCCCTTGCGTGAGGTTGTCGCGTAGGAAAGGTTTGGGCCATGACATCAGGGCGCAAATCACGGCGGGCAGGCGGGCGTAGCGAGCGATTGGCGATCCGCGCGGCTCCGCCGAAGATCAACCCTGCCCCGCCGGGACAGATTGGCGGGCAATACAGGCCGTTAAGCGAGGCGGATCTGAGAGACATCTATCAAACCGCTCTGCGCCTGCTGGATGAATTGGGCATGGGCGAAGTGCCCGAACGGTTGGAGCGCGATCTTGTGGCGGCGGGATGCCGGTCTGCGAACGGGCGGGTCACTATGCCGCCCGCGCTGGTCGAGGATATTATCGCGCGGGCGGCGAAGCGTTTTGTGCTGCACGGGCGTGATCCGGACCGCTCCATCGAAGTCGGCGGGGATCGGGTGTATTTCGGGACCGGCGGGGCGGCGGTGAATACGCTGGATATGGAGACGGGGCTTTACCGCTCGTCAACGCTGACCGATTTGCATGATTTCACGCGGCTGCAAGACACGCTGGATAATGTGGCGTGGTTCACCCGCTGTTG
>CALDZQ010000299.1 GCA_937944035.1 uncultured Neomegalonema sp.
GGCCATGTGTCTGACAGGCGGTAGCCTTCCGGCCACGGATCATCGGGGTCGAGCATATGCTGGTGCGTGCCTGTAATCCACGCGCGGCCTGTGATTTCGGGGATGATTGCGGGGGTGTCGCCGACGGTTGTTGTACCCGCAATACGGCCCTTGAACGTCGAGCCGATGATGGATTCTGCCGTGAAAGTCTCGCCGACCGCCATTTCGCCCTTGGCATGAAGCAGGGCCATGCGGGCGGAGGCGGCGGTTCCGGTGGGGGAGCGGTCGATCTTGCCGGGCTGGATCGCGACGGCGGCTTTTGCGGAGAGGGTCGCGCCCTCGCGCTTGATCGGCCCCGCGAACAGGCAGAAGGAGAAATGCGCCCATTCGGGGTTTTCGGGGTGATGGAAACGCAACTGCGCATTGGCGGCGTTGGTGATCTGAACGCCCAGCTTGGCCAGCATTCCGGCCTCTGGCGCATCAAGGCGCAAACCCAAGGATTGCGCGTCGACTATGACGAAACTGTCCCCGCCATAGGCGGTATCGACGGTGATCTCGCCAAGGTCCGGCACGGTGAGGGTTTGGGCCAGCGCGCCCGCAAAACTGGGCAGGTTTTGTACGGTGATGCTCTGCGCTTTGCCGTCGCGGCACTCGGCCCGCACACGGACGAGGCCGCCGGGGGCTTCGAGAACCATCTCCGTGAGCGGCTCTGTCATCGGGATGATGCCGCTGTCGAGGAGGACGGTCGCGACGCAGATCGAGTTGGAGCCGGACATCGGGGGCGTGTCCTCCGGCTCCATGATGATGAAGCCCATCTGCGCGTCCGGATGTTTGGGCGGGACGAGCAGGTTCACATGGCGGAAAACCCCGCCGCGCGGCTCGTTGAGGACGAAATTGCGCAGGGTTTGGTCTTTGGCGATGTGGTTGCGTTGCTCCCACAGCGTATCGCCCGGCGGGGGCGCGACGCCTCCGGTGATGACATCGCCGACCTCGCCCTCGGCATGGCAGGAAACGACGTGGATGACTTTTGTGCTGCGCATGGCGGGCCTTTAGAGTGAAAGACTATTCAAATTCCATCGCCTCAAACACCCGCCCCGCGTTGCGGGTTGCCAACTCCTCGAACGTGTCGAGATGGGCGTAGGGGGATTGGTCGACGTAATAGGCTTCAGCCAGCCCGTCGCCCGCGTCAATGACTTCCTGAATTTTGCCGCGCAGGTAGACGAGGTAGTCGTGGGTATAGCGCCGGACTTGCGCCATGTTGGTCGGGTGGCCGTGGCCGGGGATGACGTAAAGCGCGCCGAGCGGCTCGAATGCATCGACCCATGTCTCAAGCCATCCGGCGGTGTCGGTGTCGTCGAAGATGGGGGGCAGGCGCTCGTGGAAGGCCATGTCTCCGGCGATGACCAGTTTTTCATCGGGCAGCCAGACGGAGATGTCGCCCGGCGAATGGGCGGGGCCGAGATGGAGGACTTCGATCTTGAAACGGCCCAAGGATATGTCTTTGGAATCTTCAAATGTCTCTGTCGGGAGCACGACCTCTGTGCCTTTGGCGCGCTCTTTGAGGAGGGTTTTGTGGCGGTCGCGGCTGTTGAGGCCGGATTCGTCAAAGGCTTCGGCGGCGTCCTCATGGGCCAGAATTGCCACGTCCTGTTCGGCCCAATAGCTGTTGCCCAGCGCCGCATGGCCCTGGCCGTTCTCGTTGATGACCAGAACGACGGGTTCGTCGGTAATGCGCTTAATTTCGTCATGCAGCGCGCTGGCCAGCAGATACGAGGCGCTGCCATTGACGACGATCACGCCCTCACCGGTAACGATAAAGCTGAGATTATTATTATGGCCCGCGTTGTCGTAGGTCGCCGGAGCGGTCGCGCCTATCGCGGACCAGACATGGGGGATCACCTCGACGGGCTTGGCGTAGAGCAGCGAGCCGGGATATTGGTCGGGGATTGCCTGATCGGCCCGCACGGGCAGGGCCGTCAGGCTGATCGTGGCGGCGAGGATCGCGGATAAAGCGTGGTTTCGCATGGCGTGGCCCTCTCTGACATATTCAATATACAAAATATGGAGTGGCGCGCGCGGATGGGCAAGCGGTTTCATCTTGCGCCGCATTCGGGACGCTGCATAGTCGGGGAGCATAATCTGAGAAGGAAATATCATGGTCGCCTTAGCATCCAACCCGCTCGTTTTTCCGAACACGCAGCCGGAGGGCTTTCCGGTCATTGAGAATGATCCGCCGTTTGATCCCGCGCGGCATTTGCAGATTGAAATGCCGGAGCAGATCACCACGCTCAGCGAGATGGGGTATAGCGACGCGGAGATCGCGCAATGCCCGACTGATCTGGGTATTACCTCGACATTTCGTGTTTTGAGCGATGAGGGGGCCGCGTGTTTGCTGGATGTGGCGCGGCAATTATCGGCCTATACCCGCAGCAATCCCCGCATTTCGCGGATGGTGCGCGGGGGCGCCTATCAATCGCGGTTCCTGCGCGATCTGTGCCTGTCTGAAGATGTGTCGGAGATGATTTCGTCGTTGTGCAAGACGCCGATGCTGCCGCATTCGATCCCGCACCAGCTGGGCCACCTGAACTACAACCCGCATGAAGTCGGGGAGAATGTTGATAAGTGGCACACGGATACTTTGCGCGTTGATTATGTGATGTTTGTTACCGATCCGAACCTCGTCGACGGGGGTGAATTCGAGTTTTACAACGGGACCAAGCATGAGGTTGCGGCGCTGAAAAAGGAGGGCAAACCGCTTGATCCGGCCAAGGTCGTCGCGGCGGCTCTGCCCGGTCCGGGATATGCGGTGTTGCAGCAGGGAAATATGGTCGTCCACCGCGCCAAAGGGCTGCGCGCGGCGGGGGAGCGGATTACGATGGTCAACGGCTATGTCGCCGCTGATACGCGGTTCGAGGATTTCTGCCGCTTTGACCAGTTGCAGATTGTCGATCCTGAACACGTGGTGGCCACAGAATACGCGCGTCACATGGCCTGGATCGGGCGGGAAACGCTGGATCAGCAGATGGACGGGTTTGAGTTTGGCACGGACCGCGCGGGGATGGCACGGAAACTGGATCACGTCGCGGCGATGCTGGCCAACGCGGCGGCACAGCTGCGCGATGAGAGTAAGGCGGAAATACAGCATTTCGGGGATGAGTAACGCGGAATGCAGGCGATCATTCCCTCTTTACGATCAATGCGCTAATGTTCATTTATGGAAACTGAAATAGCGACTGGACTTTGGGAACATCTCGACGGGATGAACAAGGCCGTATGGATTGCCATCGGTGTTGTGACGGCCTCCCTGCTGTGGTTCTTGAAATGGGCGTTTACGGTGTTGTTCCTTCAGGGCAAGGGCATTTCGCTCATCACCGTGCCGTTCACGCGGCTGGCCAGTCGGGTTTTGGAAGACCGGTTCGCGCAAAAGCTGAACGATGCGAAAGCGTTGCCAAAGCTGCATATCCCGCGAAACTGGGACGAGTTTAACCGCTTTAGCGGCCATGTGGCCCAGCGGATGACGGCCTATCGTGAGCTGATTTATATGGTTCAGGCGCGGTTTAACGGGCCTTCGGCGCTGTGTTTGCGGCTGGCGGTGCGGTATTTCGAGACGAATTTTGTCGAGATGTTCGAGAATGCGGAGCGGGGGTTTCGTAATCTCGACCGGATCGATCACCATATCCGCAAAACCCATCGCGATCTGTTTGACGAGCTGGCCTCCGCCACCAATCGGCTGGAACGCGAGCGGATTGAGGCGGCGAAGAATTTTGAGATGACGCGCCTGAAACTCAATCAGGTCTATGCCGAATTGCCGCTGAGCGTGTGGATGCGCAAGCGGTCGGGACGGGTGGTGAGCGCGATATTCGGGTGGTTTTTCAACCGGATATGGCGGGCGCGGGAGGCGGCGGAGCTGCGCGCGGAAAAGCGGGCGCTGGCGAAGCGGCTGACGGAACTGCGCAAGCTGATCGACGATCAGACGCGGCTTATCTTCACCAAGCATGAGCCGGAGGTTGTGGGCCTGTGCCTTGAGCTGATCGAGCATGACCAGCGGTTTTTGCAGCATCTGTATCACCGGTTCTGGCTTGAGTTGGAATCGGTGACGTTCACGATTGCCACCGGACGGCTGATGAACCTTTTGGCAGATGATACCGAAGCGGGGGCGCTGGCGCGCGCTGATCTGGGACTTGAGGCCGTGCGGGGGCTTTACGAGGCGAGCACGGACCGCCGGGTCGATGTTGTCCGGGCGCATCTGCGGGCGGACCCGGATTTTCGCGACTATGTCGGGCTGGGGCCGGAGGCGGTGCTGGAGGCGTCGCTGGAGCCGTATTTGCGGGTGAAATTTTTGCTCAAGCGCATCCGGTTGCCGGGGTATTCGGCGCACTGGATCGCCCACCTGCCGCCGCCCGCCGAGTTCGGACGGGCGCAGGCGGAGTATGACCATTTCTCGCATCAGCTTTCATGGCTGAAAAAGCCTGTGCCGGGTCTGCATGTGCAGGAAAACGGGCTGGTGATTATCGATGATGACGATGACACCGATGAACCTGCGATTGCGGTGGCGTAGCGCGGCGGGTCAAAGCAGGCGGGTTGTGTGGCCCATCTTGCGACCGGGGCGGGCCTCGCCTTTGCGGTAAAGATGCAGCGCCGTGCCGGGGGTGGCGAGCAGGGTTTGCCACGCATCGACATCGTCGCCGATCAGGTTGGTCATCACCGCGTCCGAATGGCGCGCAGGGCTGCCCAGCGGCAAGCCGCAGACGGCGCGGATATGCTGTTCAAACTGGCTGATGGCGCAGCCCTCAATGGTCCAATGGCCCGTATTGTGGACGCGGGGGGCGATCTCGTTGACCTTGAGCGACCCGTCGCGCATCACGAACATCTCGACCCCCATAACGCCAACGTAATCGAGCGCTTTGGCAAGCTGCCCGGCGATTCTGAGTGCGTTGTCGCGGGTCGCAGGGGAGATGTTTGCGGGAACGGTTGTTTCGCGCAGGATACCCTCCGCGTGGCGGTTCTCGCCTGGATCGTAGCAGCGGATTTCGCCATCCTGACCGCGCGCGACGATGACACTGATCTCACGCTCGAAATCGATGAAGCCTTCGAGGACGGCCGGCGCGTTATCCAGGCCCGCAAAGGCGGCGGCGGCGGTTTCGATGGATTTAACGCGGGTCTGACCTTTGCCGTCATAGCCCAGGCGGCGGGTTTTCAGCACACCGTCAGGGCCGATGTCGGCCAGCGCCTCCTTGAGGTCATCAAGGGTATCAACCCGACGCCACGGGGCGGTGGCAATGCCTTGGCCATTGATGAAGGCTTTCTCATCGACCCGGTCCTGCGCGATCTCCAACGCTTTTACGGAAGGGAAGACGGGCTTGCGGTTGGTCAGGAAACGGGCGGTATTGGCGGGGATGTTCTCAAATTCCGTGGTGATGACATCGACGGCGCTTGCGAAGGCAGTGAGGCGGCGCTCATCATCATAGGCGGAACAGGAAAATCCGGCGGAGACGTGGCTGGCCGGGCAGTCTTGCTCCGGGCAGTAGATATGCGCGTCGATGCCGAGGCGGGCGGCGGCGAGAGCGAGCATCCGGCCCAACTGTCCGCCGCCAAGAATGCCAATCGTGCCGCCGGGTTTAACCGTTTTCATGTGATCGGGGTTCATGTGAGGGTATCCGTTGGGGTTTCTGCGATGCTGTCGGTTTGAGCGGTGCGCCACTCGTCGATTTTAGCGGCCAAAGCGGGGTCGAATGCGCCGAGGATTTGAGCGGCCAGCAAGCCCGCATTCGCCGCGCCCGCCTCACCGATTGCAAGGGTTCCGACGGGAATGCCTTTGGGCATCTGGACGATGGAGAGCAGGCTGTCGAGGCCGGAAAGCGCGCGGCTTTGCACGGGGACGCCGAGGACGGGCAGGGTGGTCTTTGAGGCGAGCATTCCGGGTAAATGCGCCGCCCCGCCCGCGCCTGCGATGATGATTTTGATGCCGCGCTCCGCTGCGCTTTCAGCATAGGCGAACATGCGATCAGGCGTCCGGTGGGCGGAGACGATGCGCGATTCATAGGTCACGCCGAACGTGTCGAGCATGGTGGCGGCGGCTTTCATGGTGGGCCAGTCGGACTGGCTGCCCATCAGAATGCCTATCGCTGGGGGATTTTTGTGTTTTGACATGGCTGTGATCCGTCAGGCGATGATGTCTGGACGCATCTGATCCAGCAAACGATGGATTTCGTCTTTCAACGCGAGTTTTTTGCGTTTGAGACGCGTAAGTTTTATCTGATCCCGAATCGGGCCTTCTTCGCCGCCCGCAATCTCGGTGTCCAAAGCACGGTGTTCGGCTTGCAGGTTTTCGAGGCGGGCGCGTAGTTCGGATTCGTCTTCATGCATCGTCATGAGGGCGCTGTCTCCAACGGTTAAGGGCGCGCTTATAGGGGAATTGAAACGCATATGGTAGCGATTCAAGCAGAAGAAGAACGATTCAAGGCATTTGCCTTCAATTTATATGAGGACGAGGCGGTGCGGCAGCTGTTGTTGCGCTTGCAAGACGCGCACGGGCTGGATGTGCCGTTGGCGCTTTTCTGCATCTGGCGGGGTGTTGAAGGGCGTGTGGTGGCGCAGGAGACGATGCGGGCGGCGGTGACATTCAGCACGCGCTGGCGGGAAAGTTTGACACAGCCTGTGCGGGCATTGCGGCGGGAATGGAAGGGCGGGGTTGCAGGGTTGCCCGATGATCTGAGCGAACGGGCGCGGCAGCATGTGGCGCAGGCGGAAATCGGGATTGAGGAAATTCAGATGGCGCATTTGTCGGCGATGCAAGCGGGCGAGTATGCTGCGCAGGATGCGGTTTCTGAAAATCTGCGCTTGTATGTCAATCTTTCGGGAATATCCGTCACTTTGGGCGATATTGAGGTTTTATCCGCGACGGTTAAGGCATAGGAAGCCCGCTATGGCTGATTATGCCAGAGTAGTAAATTGAATGAGCCAAGGATTGCATTCTTGATGCTGCGATGCACAATCAAAATCCTTAAACACAAGCCAGATTGATCTCATCCCGTGACACTCGCGCCGAACTGGAAATTGCTGATACCCGCCGCAGGATGGCGCAACGCGGTGACGCGGGAAACGATTCGTGCCGATTTGTTGGCCGGTCTGACCAATGCGAGTATTGTTCTGCCGCAAGGGGTGGCGTTTGCCACGATTGCGGGCTTGCCGCCTGTCTACGGCCTCTACACAGCGATGATTACGCCGATCGTCGCCGCGCTTTGGGGATCATCGATGGTGATGGTCTCCGGCCCGACGACGGCGATTTCGGCGGTTGTGTTCAGCACACTGGCGGGGATTGTCGAACCCAATACCGCCGAGTTCGTGCAACTGGCGCTGGTGCTGTGCTTTATGGTCGGGGTGATCCAGTTCATACTCGGCTTTGCGGGATTGGGGCGGCTGGTCGCGTTTGTCTCGCACTCGGTCATGATCGGATTCACCGCCGCCGCCGCCGTTTTGATCGCGGTCAGCCAGCTTGCGCCCGCGCTGGGTATTATGGTCGAGCGGGGCGGGTCTGTTATCGAGCGATTATTCAGGGCGGTTGAGGGATCGGACGAGGCCAATATCTACGCCCTGGGGATTGCGGTTACGGCGTTTGTTGTCGCGGTTATCGCCCGCTGGATCGCCCCGCGCTCGCCGACGTTTTTGATCGGATTGGTCGCGGCGGGGTTGTTGTCTTATTATCTGGATGGTGTCTCGCATGGCGTGGTCATGGTCGGTGAATTGCCCTCGCTGACGCCAAGCTTCAAGCCGCCCTCTGCCAGTCTTGAGATGATCGGCCGCGTGACCGAGGGGGCGTTCGCTATCGCGCTGATCGGGTTGCTGGAGGCGGTCTCAATCGGGCGGGCGTTTGCGCACAGGACCAATACGCGCTTTGACGCCAACCAGGAGATTGTGGGGCAGGGGCTGTCGAATATGGTCGGCAGCATGTTCCAGTCTTATCCCGGTTCAGGCTCTTTCACGCGCAGCGGGATCAACTATGAATCGGGTGCGAAGACGCCGATGTCTGCGATTTTCGCGGCGATCTTCCTGCTGATTATCCTGATGATGTTCGGGCCGCTGGTCTCGCATATCCCCATCCCCGCGCTGGCCGGGCTTATCATGCTGGTGGCGTGGAAGCTTATCAGCTTTCGGGAGATTTTCTCGATTGCCCGGACCAGTGGCACGGAGACGGCGATTATTGCGGCGACTTTTCTGGCGGGAACGCTGGTTGAGTTGGACTTTGCGATTTATGTCGGGGTCATCCTGTCGTTGATGATCTTCCTGTCGAAAACCTCGCGCCCGAACCTTGTTATCAGCGCGCCGGACGAGAACGGCGTGTTTCGTGACCCGAACCTGTATAACCTGCGCGAATGCCCGCAGGCGGTTTTCGTGCGGTTGGACGGGGCGCTTTATTTCGGCTCGGTTGAGGCGATTGAACGCGGTTTCCGCAGGATTGAACGCTCGCGGCCTGAGCAAAAGCGGATGGTGCTGGTTTTGAAAGGCGTGGGGGACATGGATCTGTCCGGCGCGGCGGTCATCATCGATGAAGCAAAACGCCGCCGGGCGCAGGGCGGGGAGCTTTATATCGTCACGCGTTATGAGCCGCTGATTAAGCGCCTGCGAAGGTTGAACGTGATTGCGGAGATCGGTGAAAATCACCTGCTGGCCAGTAAGGGTGAGGCGATCCGTGTGTTGATGAATGAGGTCACGGACTCGATCTGCGCCAAATGTGACGCGCGGATCTTCCGTGAATGCGCAAGCCGCCCCAACGACCTGATCGCAAAGGTTGAAGCGGCGCAATAGAGCAATTATAGAAAATTAAAACGCCCTACCTTCTTGTTTTATCGAAGTTTGCGTTTTTCGCGCCAAGAAAGGCTGAAAACGCATTGACGCTTGGCGCTGTCACGATACATCGGGGTTTGTTATACGGGGCATGGCTTCGTCATAAATTTTATTGCCGAGAGGACATCGAAATGGCTTTTGAACTTCCGAACCTTCCCTATGCCCATGATGCGCTTGCCGCAGGGGGGATGTCAGAGGAAACCTTGCAGTTTCACCACGATATTCACCACAAGGCCTATATCGATAAAACCAATGAGATGATTAAGGGCACGGATCACGAGGGCAAGTCGCTCGAAGAGATCATGGTTGCCGCTTACAACGCCGAGAATACCGGCCTTATGAACCAGTCCACCCAAGCGTGGAACCACATCCAGTTCTGGAACTGGATGAAGCCGAACGGTGGTGGTGCGATGCCTCCGGAGCTGGAAAAGCGGATCGTTGACAGCTTTGGCGACGTGGCCAGCTTCAAAACGGCGTTCCAAAACGGTGGTGCGGGGCAGTTCGGGTCCGGTTGGGTCTGGCTGACGCTGAACGGTGACAAGCTGGCGATTCTGGCGACGCCGAACGGGGTGAACCCTGAATGTGTGGGTCAAACCTCGTTGTTGGGCTGTGATGTTTGGGAGCATTCCTACTATATCGATTTCCGCAACAAGCGCCCGGCCTATCTTGAGAACTTTCTCGATAAGCTGGTCAACTGGGACAATGTTGCCGAGCGTCTTGCCGCTGCCGGCGCTGCGTGATCCCAGCCGATACGATTGAGACTGACAGAAAGGGCGCCCGGTTGGGCGTCCTTTTTATTGTGATGGCGACGGTGATCTGGGGATTTTCGCCGCTGTATTATTCGTTGCTGAACGCGGTTCCCGCCGGCGAAGTGGTGGCGCATCGCATCTTGTGGTCGTTTCCGGTGATCGCACTGTACGGGCTGGCCACCGGGCGCTGGGCGCGGTTTGTGGAGGCGGGGCGTGACGCGCGGATTGTCGGTGCGATGGCACTGGCCACGGCGATGATCTCGGTCAACTGGGTGGTGTTTGTGGTCGCGATTCAGATCGGGCAGACGGCGCAGGCGAGTTTCGGCTATTATATCTATCCCATCATCGTTGTGGTGCTGGGCCGTGTTGTTTTTGGCGAGCGGATAGCGATTTTGCAGTGGGTTGCTGCTGTGATTGCGGCGTGCGGGGTTTTCTGGCTGGGCCTGCATTTCGACGGGATGCCGTGGATTGCGATTGTGGTCGGGCTGACTTTCGCGGCCTATGGCGTGATCCGCAAACGGGCGGAGATCGGGCCGCTGGTGGGTGTGATGTGGGAGCTGACGCTGGTGATGCCCGTGTTGGGCGCGTATCTGCTGTGGGCGGGCGGGGGCGTGTTCGGGCAGGATATGCGGGTGTCGCTGCTGCTGATCGGGTCGTCGCTGTTTACGGCCATCCCGCTGGTGATGTTTGTGGAGGCGGCGAAGCGGTTGCGGTTTTCGACGGTGGGGGTGTTGTTTTACATCAACCCGACGCTGCAACTGGTGTCCGCGCTGATCCTCGGCGAGGTGTTGAGTGCGGAGAAAATGCTGGCGTTCGGGGTGATTTGGCTGGCGGTGGCGCTGTATTGTTTTGAGCTGCTGCGCGGGGAGCGGGGGTAGTTACTCCCCCGCCACTGACTTCTCACCCTTATTGCCGCGTCCGAAATCGGCGTCCGCCGTGTCTTGGCCCGCATCGACAATCCCCTGACGGATTTCGCGGGTGCGGGAGAAATGCTCGAACAGGGCGTCGCCGTCGCCCCAGCGGATGGCGCGTTGCAGGGCGAAGAGGTCTTCGGTGACGCGGCCCAGAACCTCCAGCGTCGCTTCCTTGTTGGTCAGGAACACATCGCGCCACATGGTCGGGTCCGAGGCGGCGATGCGGGTGAAGTCGCGGAAGCCGGACGCGGAGTATTTGACGACTTCGCTTTGCGTGACCGTCTCCAAATCGCTGGCCGTGCCGACGATGGAATAGGCGATCAGGTGCGGGACGTGCGAGGTGACGGCCAGCACGCGGTCGTGATGGGCGGCGTCCATGACATCGACCTGTGAGCCTAAACCCTCCCAGAATGCGCGGGTCTTGGCCACCGCATCGGGGGCGGTTTGCGGCAAGGGGGTGAGGATGCACCAGCGGCCGTCGAACAGCTCCGCAAAGCCGGACTCAGGGCCGGATTTTTCGGTTCCGGCAATCGGGTGCGCGGGGACGAGTTCGACGCCGTCGGGCAGGTGCGGCAGGGCTTGGGCGATGACGGCGGCCTTGACCGAGCCGACATCGCTGACGATTGCGCCTTTGGCGAGCGCGGGGGCGATTTCTTCCATGACCGCGCCGATCGCGCCGACGGGGATGCACAGGATCACGAGGTCCGCGCCCTCAACGGCCTCAGCGGCGGTGTCGGTGATGCGGTCGACCACGCCGAGGCGCAGGGCGGTTTCGCGGGTCTCAGCGGAGCGGGCTGTGCCGACAATCTCTTCGGCCAAACCGCCGCGCCGGGCGGCATGGGCGATGGAGGAGCCGATCAGGCCGATGCCGATGAGGGCGACGCGGTTGAAAAGGGCGCTCATGCGGTCAGGTCTTCTAACGCGGCGATCAGCGCGCTGTTCTCGGCATCTGTGCCGATGGAGATGCGCAGATGGGCGGGCAGGCCGTAGCTTTCCATGCGCCGGATCAGGATGCCGCGTGATTGCAGGAAATTGTCGGCGGCCTCTGCCGAACGGGGGCCGGATGTGCCGAACTCGGCCAGCACGAAATTGCCGTGCGAGGGGGTGACGGGGAAGCCGAGGCGCTCAAGCTGTTCCGCCACCCATGCGCGGGCGTGGGTGTTGCCGTCGCGGGATTTGGTGACGAAATCCGCATCGGCGATGGCGGCGGTTCCGGCGGCCAAAGCGGGGCCGGAGACGTTGAACGGGCCGCGCACGCGGTTCATGGCGTCGATCACCGCTTCGGGGGCATAGCACCAGCCGAGGCGGAGGGTGGCGAGGCCGTGGATCTTCGAGAACGTGCGTGTCATCACCACATCGTCGCGTTCTGCCACCAGTGCCGCGCCGCTGTCATAGCCCGGTTCGGTGACGTATTCGGCATAGGCGGCGTCGATGACCAGCAAGGTGTGGCTTGGCAGGCCATCACGCAGACGGCGGATTTCCGCGTCCGGAATCAGGGTTCCGGTGGGGTTGTTGGGGTTGGCGATGAAGACCAGCTTTGTGCGCTCGTTCGCGGCGGCGATCATGGCGTCGATGTCGGCCATCAGGTTGACCTCCGGCACGCTGACCGGATCGGCCCCGACGGCGAGCGCCGAAAGCTGGTACATCAGGAAACCGTGGGCGGAGTGCATGATCTCGTCGTCCGGTCCCGCATAGGTGCGGCAGAGGAAGGTGATGATCTCGTCCGATCCGGCGCCGCAGAGGATGCGCGCGGGGTCCAGCCCTTCGGATTTGGCGATGGCGGTGCGCAGGGCGGTTGCGCTGCCGTCGGGGTAGAGGGCGAGGGTGTCCGCGCCGTCTTTGAACGCCTCGATCGCGGCGGGGGATGCGCCGTAAGGGTTTTCGTTCGAGGACAGTTTGACGATCCGGTTTGCGCCGCTGACGGTGGCTTTGCCGCCGACATAGGGGGAAATGCGCATGAGGCCGGATTTGGGTTCCGGCTTTTGCGGAGCGGTGTTTTCGGGCGTCATGGCGTGTTCTCATCGGTTAAGGGGCGCGGGTGGATGCCGAGCAGGCCGGGTTGGTCGGGGTGGTAGCCGTCTGTCGCGGTGACGGGTGCGCCTGTGCTGGCACGGGCGAGGGTGATGTCGTCGCCGCTCGGCTCCAGTGCGGTGTGGCCGATGCAGTAGGCGCGGATTTCGGGGCCGTGGAAGGGCAGGGCGGCGATGACTTTGGCCGCGCCCGACACGGCATCCGGCCAGTCGCTGTCTGCGGGTAACAGCGCGATGATGGCGGGGTCGCGGGTGAGGGCGGCGGTGATTTGGTCTTGGGTTTGACAGGTCGTGATGCGCGCTTGTGCGCCGAAGCCTTCACGGGCCAGAGCGGCGGTTTCGGGCAGCGTGACCACGCGCAGCGGCATTTGCGCGGCGGTAAAGCCGGAGACGATCTCGCGCCAGACGGCGACCACGGTGGCGAAAGCCAGCGGTGCGGCGGTTTCATCGCGCATCCGGCGCAGCATCTGTATCTCGCGCGCGGGGCGGAAGGCGTTGAGGGGCGGCGTGTCGGCGCTGTCCCGCTTAAAGCGGCCCACATGTTCGACGATGCGGGCGCGGCGGTGGAGGAGATCGAGCATGGCGGCATCAACCGCGTCGATATGCTCGCGCGCTTCGGTCAGTGTTTTGGGAGACCAGTCAGCGTCGTCCATGAATCCGTCCCGAATAAGCTCTCGTTAAGGGTCTAAGGGTGCGGGCGCGCGGGTTCAATCGGATTTTGAGCGCGCGGTGATGGCGGAGCGAATTTGCACGGTTTTCAGCGCCCGAAAGGGGCGGTTTTGCGGGTTGGTGCTGTTTGTGCGCCGATTGGTACTGTTCGGGCGCTTGACTATAGCGGTTCAGTCATGCAATGTTCTACTATTGTTTGATTTTGAAAGGACGCAATGGACTGGACGCTCGCCATAAACCGCCAACGGGAGGCGCTGCTGCGGATGCTTGCTGTGCTGCTCGCAATGGCCGGTGGCGGGGATGAACGCATGGCGCGGCATCAGCGGACGGCGGTTTGGGGGCTGTTGCGGCCTGCCGAGTCGGCCTTGCGCCGTTTGATTGTGGTTGTGAAGCATGTTTGGGGGATCGAAGCGCGGGTTTCGCCGCGCGCCGTGCGCGGCGCGGTGCTCGCGGGCGCAATTCCGCGTGGCACGGGACAGCGGTTGCCGGTTTTCGGGCTGTTTGACCGCCGGAAATGTTTTGCGCTGCGGACAGGCCCGAAGTTCACGCGGGGCAATCCGCGCGTTTGGTCGCCGGGGATGGACTACCCTGTTTTTGTTGAGAAAATTTTGGCGTCACCGGATGATATGGTGAGCGTCGAGCGCCTGCATCGCCGGATCATGGCCTTGCAGAGCGCGTTGGGGGATTTGCCCAAACAGGCGCGACGGCTGGCGCGGTGGGAGGGTAAGCGCGCTTTGGGACGGCAGAAGACGGGTAAATTCATCCGCCCGATACGCCCCGGCAAACCGCCCGGTCATAGAACGCGGCAACTGCGCCCGGTGGACCATGTTCTGAGCGATTGCCACGCGCTTGCGCTGTATCTGCTCAACGAATCCGATGCGCGCGCGCCGCCTTGAGGCGGGTTATTGTGTCCGGTTTTGCGCCCCGCTCAGGATCTGAGCGGGGGTGCTGTGATGCGCCGGAATCATCGGAAGAACGATCCTGGGCGCGCTATTCCATGCACCAGCGCAGGATGCTTTTTTGGGCATGGAGGCGGTTTTCGGCCTCGTCGAAGATCACCGATTGCGGTCCGTCCATCACCGCTGCGGTGGCTTCCTCGTCGCGGTGCGCGGGGAGGCAATGCATGAAGATGGCGTCTTTGTTAGCGTGCGCCATAAGGGTTTCGTTGACCTGATAGGGGCGCAGCTGGTTATGGCGGCGTTCGCGCGCCTCGCCGGAATCGTTCATCGAGAGCCATGTGTCGGTGATGACGGCATCGGCCCCCGCAACGGCCTGTGCCGGATCATCCACCACCC